>DATANL010000550.1:0-30000 GCA_036266295.1 Pyrinomonadaceae bacterium
CCAGCTCCTCCGAAACGCCGGCCAAACCTCGCGGATGACGGTGAATCCAGGCCGTGAGCCAGCTCCCGATATAGCCGCCACCAGAAACTGTCGAAAGGAAATCGAATTGGCCCAGCAGGCCGTAACGCGCCAAACCCTGTAGCAGGCCGAGCGCAAACGTGCCGCTACGAATCCCACCGCCGGAAAGGCAAAGCGCCGTGCGACGTATTTTGTTTACGCGCAGCCAGCGGAAAAACTCGCCCAGCATCGCATCATTAATCCTGGTTTCGCGCTCACGAGCATCGGAAATATCGGCGAAGCTCACGGTGACACGTTCTAGCATTGCGGCTACAGCTTCATCAGAGAGCCTTACTTTCGACTGAGCGTTATGCTCCGCAATCAGAACGTTATAGACCGGAATTGGCGATTCATTCATGAGGAACCCCCCAAGACAATTCAAGGTAAGCGGTCAAGGTGCCTGGTAATAGCTAACGAACAGGCGCCGGTAATACTCCAGCCGCTCCCCTCTACGTTTCGCCTTCCTATTACGACAAAGCGTAGCGAGAACGCAAATTAAATTTGGACGTTGCCCGACCGCAGACGTTTCATGCAGCCCAGGGAGCACTCCCGTTTTCGCGCGCGATTTGCGAAGGCTATTGGTTCAACGCCTTCTTGGCCAACCAAAGCGCAATCAACTTGTCGGTGTCCAGGCCAAACCCGAAATTAAATCTAAAGTGGCGCTTCTTTTGCTCCTCGGTTGCATTCGCATACGTGACCGCCAGCGGCAACGAAAATCCTGTGAAGACGGGAATCTCCATCTTTAGCTGGCCCGCAGCAAGGTCGGCTTTCTTGTTGGTGCCCTTTGTGTTCTCCAACATTCGTTGGTAGCTGCCGGAAACTGAGAAGGTGATCTGGCTCTCGTCCATCGTCGTAGTTACAAATGGACTGCGACCCAGTTTCCCCTCGATTGCCATCGTGAATAATCCGTCGCGTAACCTTTGCTGATTCAGCCTCGGATCGGGGTTGTGATAAAACGAGAACTCCCCGTTCAAGGCGATCTTCATCGGTGCGAATGCCTTCTGCAGATAGAGACCCTTAATCACCGAGTAATACGATCCGGCCGCCGGTCTGACGTTGGTGTATGAGACTGACGCTATCGGCTTGTCATCCAGCCGTTTGATCTCTGCGCGAACCTGGTTGCGGCCTTCGTCCGCGTCCAGCTCGGCTTGTGCGAAATCGCTAATCGATTTGTTTAGCGAGGCGACGGCTGCGGGCGGAACGATGATGTTGCCCTTGTTCAGCGGGTTATAAACTTCGTCTCTCAGGCGACAAAGAATCTCCTGCTTCACCGCAGACGTCTGACTATCCGCAGCAGCGGCCTTGGTGTTCTCCACCACCGTGATTAAATATCCATTTGGACCTTCGAAATTGTCGCGAACCGACCGTCGAAGTCTTTCGAGGGGGCGGACATCGTTGAACAGGTCATTAAATCCGGTCGTCAAAACAATGGCCCTCTTGCCGATGAGGGGCAGCACGTTGGCATCCCAAAATTTCTGAAAATCATGGCCGCGAGCAGTGCGGTCCGGATTCAGCCTGAACTTGAGTGACCACTCATTGAGCTGCTTTCGGCTCGCGTTCGCCAGCACGTTATCCTGATTGTTCAGGTTGAAATTTGCCGAGATCCCGATGCGATTAAAAAAATCGTATTGCTGGTAGACATCCGAAGTGTCTCCATGAATGCTGGCGATCAGCGCATACGGTGAAGTGCTGAGGGTCAGGCTGGTTTGGTTGACTTCTTTCTGGATCGCACCGTGGTCAATCGCGAACGAGAGAATATCCGAGAAGTTCGGTTTTTCGAATAAGCTCGTCGAGCCACCGGCTCTGGCCGAAGCACCAATCTGCTTATCAGTTCTCCTGGTCTCTGCCGAAAACTGCTGCCACTTCAGCTTTCGTAGACCCACCTTTTGCGCATCCGTAAAGAGGGCGTCGGCAATCGTCAAAAACACCGCCTCGGTGTAATGCTTTTCGAATTGATCATAGACATGCTGCGCGACCACGCCGGCTTTGGCGCGATCCTCATTTGCCTGGTCAACGATCAGCACCGCTATTGCCTGGGCCATTTGGTCAAGTCGCGGAGGTGGATTCGGGTAGGAACCGGAGCATGGCGCAGGAGGTGCACTGGCCGCCGCCGTCCCCGAATTCGAGTTTGCAGTAGAGAGAGGTTTCGATTCAGATTCGCGCGTGTCTGAGACATCGCCGACCGCCGCGGACGGGCGGGACGCGGGGACGTTGCTGTCCTCAGTCTCAGTACCCACATCTGCCGGCCGGTTGGCGGCTTTGTCCGCCGGGCGCGGATCCGAATTCAGACTGCGAACGCCGGCTTGCAGTGCTTGAATCGAGGTTTCGATCTGCGCTCTCTCGTCCGAGCTGAGCGTAGATTCCATTTTGATTTGATAGGCACGTAAGTCCGCGATCCGTTTGTCGATCAATTCGCGAAGCTGTTGCCGGCGAGCGTTCAAGAACTGTCGATTCAACGTTTTTACTTCCGCGGAAATCGAAGCGTCACCGTCGACGGCCTCCATTCGCTTAATTTGCTCTTTGAGTTGCTCGATGGTATCCGTTCGTGGCTGCTGGGCCACCGCGAACTTCATCGGTAACAAAGTAATGGCGCAGGCGAGTAGTAAGACGATCAGTTTGGAACGCATGTCGGAACCCTTTCCTGGTGAGATTAGAAATTAACTACGGCTTCACAGCGGAAACTCGAACTCGATGGCCACCGGCTCTTCCGAGTCCGGGTCGTCCTTTGCGATGGTTGGACCATCGAACGGCCCTGAGCCGGGACTCGACACTTTTACTTGAAAGCTTGCTCCATCCTGCGCGGCGGTGAAATCACAAGTGACTGCGCCGAAGATGGCCGCGACGCCACCGTCGGCGGTGAACCTGAAAGTTCGCGGACTTGCGGCGATTTGGTCCACGGTGGCGGGCGATGCCGTGAACGTTGCGGTATCGCCGACCTGAGTGGCGATGATTTGTACCGTGATAACTTCGCCTGGGCTTACCTCATACCGCGATGTTGTTTTTTGTTCCATCGTTGATTCCTCTCTTGATCAGGGACATGGGTTGCCGCTACACCTGTGATTTCAATGGCAAGTTGACGCTTTAACGAGCCCATTCGGAATGAACTCAGCTGCATAGAGTGTGTGAAAGCAGTGCGCGCGGCGCTGAAGATATTTGGGACAGGCGGCTTATACTCTGATGCGCTGGTGGTGTCAATAAATATTTCCAGCTCAAGATGATTCGCGCGCTTGAGAAGCTTTTTACGTGTTCCTTTTGTTAACGCACCGCAATGGCCGCAGACCTATCAATCTGGACTATCGGGCACTCAACTTTGTCACTGGAAAATTTTCTGGGCAGTTTGAGTTCCTTCAATATCCAACTGCTCGCCGATGTGCGCAGCTTTCCTGGGTCACGACGGTATCCGCATTTCAACAAGGAGAATTTGTCGACGGCTTTAACGGACGCAGGGATTCGGTATGAGCATTTGCGTGAGCTGGGCGGTCGCAGGCGCCCTCGACCGGATTCACTTAATATGACCTGGCGCAACGAATCATTTCGTGGCTATGCCGATTACATGGAAACGAACGAGTTTCGCGAAGGCGTGGAACGACTAATCGAGTTGGCGTCAAAACAACGGGTCGCGATTATGTGCTCGGAGGCTGTCTGGTGGCGCTGTCATCGCAGCATGATTTCGGATTACTTGAAGGTGAAGGGAATCGATGTCATGCACATCATGGGTGAAGGAAAGTCCGAGCCGCATCCGTTCACTTCCGCCGCGCGCGTCGTTGATGGTGAGTTGTCCTATCGCGGCGTCTTAAGTGAATGAGAGCGGGATGCTTCGGCTGCGACCTCAGCGGCGTGATAAGATTCACGCCATCGAAATCATGATTCCCGGACAGAACGACAAAACTCATCGCTGTGAACGCTGCGATCGCGAGACGCCTCACGTGGTTGAATCGATCGGCGATGACAACCGCGCGCACTACGTTTGTTGGGACTGTGTCGCCAGGCAAGAGAAGCGCTTCAATCAAAAGCCCGGGTGGCGTCGCCACCACCGCACGCGCCGCTATGAACCAACCGCGCCGGTTCCGGCGCCGCAGGGTTTACCTGAACCGCCGAAGATTTCCTGATTTTAAGACGCCTGAAATTTTCTGATATCGTGAGTTTTGTCCCACGCGCGATCATCTTTCGCCAGGAACTCATCAGCTTCTTTTGGACCCCACGTGCCGGCCGCATAATTTGGGAAACTGGGCGCCGGGGAATTGGCCCATGCTTCCTGAATCGGCTTGACGACGGCCCACCCCGCCTCGACCTGGTCGGCTCGCTGAAATAAAGTCGCATCACCCATCATGCAGTCATGCAGCAACCGTTCGTATCCGGTGCTGGGCACATCGCCGAAATAATCTTCGTAATCGAAATTCATGTTGACGGCGCCGATGTTGAGAATCGGCCCCGGAATTTTTGCGCCGAAGCTCAGAGAGATTCCTTCGTCGGGCTGAATGTGAAGCACCAGGCGGTTCGCCGATAATTGATCGACTTCCGTTTCGCGGAAAAGAATGAACGGCGCGCTCTTGAATTTGATTACGATTTCCGTGTCGCGCGCGGCGAGTCGCTTGCCGGTGCGCAGATAGAAAGGCACGCCGCTCCAACGCCAGTTGTCGATCAAAATCTTCAGCGCGACAAACGTATCGACCGACGAGTCAGGCGCGACGTTGGGTTCGCTGCGATATGCCGGCACAGGCTTACCAGCGATTGTGCCCGCATCGTATTGTCCGCGAACGGCGCGTTGCCCGGCTTCTTCCGGCGAAGGACATTGGATCGCGTGCAGCACCTTCGCCTGTTCGTCGCGCACCGCGTTAGCCTTGAACGAAACCGGCGGTTCCATAGCGGTCAGGGTCACGAGCTGAAGCAGATGATTCGGCACCATGTCGCGCAGGGCGCCGGCTTGTTCGTAATAGCCGCCGCGCTGCTCGACGCCTACCTTCTCAGCTGCGGTTATCTGCACACATTCGATGTAACGCCGGTTCCAAATCGGCTCAAAGATTCCGTTGCCGAAGCGAAACACCAGAATGTTCTGCACTGTTTCTTTGCCGAGATAATGATCGATGCGATAGATCTGATCTTCTTTCAACACCTGCTGAATGTCGCGATTCAGTTCCTGCGCTGAACTGAGATCGGACCCGAACGGCTTCTCGATGATCACGCGCCGCCAATGATCGTCATTCTCCTCGGTCAATTCAGCCGTGCCGAGTTGGTGGACGACGCTGGCGAAGTATTGCGGCGCCGTGGCCAGGTAGAAACAATAATTTCCACCGGTGTTGTGTTCCTGATCGAGCCTGGTCAGGGTGCTCTTTAGATCGGCAAACGTGCTGTCGTCAGCGAAATCTCCGGACCGATAGAACAGCCTCTGCGTGAGCCATTCGACTACCGCCGGGTCGAGTTTCTCGGTCGCAAATTCATGCAGGTCGTCGCTGAGTCGCCGTCGAAATTCGTCGTCATTCATCTCAGCGCGCGCGACGCCGACGACGGCAAATTGATCCGGCAGCAGTTCGTTCTTCCGCAGGTTATAGAGCGCGGGAATTAATTTGCGTTTGGTCAGATCGCCGGCTGCGCCAAAGATCACCAGGATGCATGGCGGGCTGACGTGGGATTTGTTTTGCTTCGTGTCGGTCATCTGATCGTTTGCCCTCTCCTTTGGGAGAGGGCTGGGGTGAGGGCCGACGATGCGCTTCTACATAAGCCCTCACCCTGACCCTCTCCCAGAGGGAGAGGGAATCAACTCACTTCGGCTCGACGTGTCCGCCGAATTTCTTGCGCATTGCCGAAAGAATCTTTTCCGCGAACGTGTGCTCTTGTCTTGACCTGAAACGCGTATAGAGCGCGGCGCTCAAGACCTCAGCCGGAACTGCTTCTTCAAGCGCAGCCTGAATGGTCCAGCGGCCTTCGCCAGAATCCTGGACAAATCCGCTGTAGCCTGAGAGCTCGGGATCTTCTACCAGGGCCATCGCGGTGAGATCGAGCAACCATGACGAAACCACACTCCCGCGCCGCCACACTTCCGCGATGTCGGCGAGGTTCAGGTCATAGCGAATCTCTTCGGGCAGCTCTTTCGAATTGGCGTTCCGAAAAATGTCGAAGCCCTCGGCGAAGGCCTGCATCATCCCGTACTCGATGCCGTTGTGAATCATCTTCACGAAATGTCCGGCGCCTGACGGGCCGCAATAGATATAGCCGTCTTCGGCGGTGCCTTCGATGTTTTCGCGGCCGGGCGTGCGCGTGATATTGCCGCGGCCGGGCGACAACGTTTTGAAAATCGGATCGAGGCGTTGCGCCGTCTCGGCCGGCCCGCCAATCATCATGCAGTAGCCGCGTTCCAATCCCCAGACGCCGCCGCTGGTCCCGACATCCATGTAGTTGATGCCCTTCGGCTTTAATTCGCGCGCGCGCCGCGCGTCGTCTTTGAAGTAAGAGTTACCGCCGTCGATGATGATGTCGCCGGTATCCATTCGCGCGGCGAGTTCAGTCACGGTCTTCTCGGTGGCATCGCCCGCCGGCACCATGATCCAAACAGCGCGCGGCTTATTCAGTTTGGCGAGTAGTTCGTCAATCGAAGCCGCGCCGATCGCGCCTTCACTCGCGATCGCCTTCACGTTGTCGCTGCTCAAATCCCAGGCGACGCACTCGTGGCCGCCACGCATCAGACGCCGCACCATGTTGGCGCCCATGCGGCCCAGACCGATCATTCCTATTTGCATAAAATGTCTTCCTGTAGGGGCAGGGCTCGTCCCTGCCCGTCCTTTGTTGTCGAGAGCGGGCAGGGACAAAGCCCCGCCCGTACAGTCATAGCGCCTCCGCAATCGCAGTCCGCAGCGTACGCAATCCCTCATCAACATTTGCGTCCAAATGCACTCGTAGTGCGCGACGGCCACGCTCGCTCAACACTTCAAAATCACCACGTGCCTGCGCGGCCTTCACCACGCCAAAAGTATATTTCTGTTCCGGCACTGCCAGGTCGTTCTGATCGTCGCAAGTGATTTGCAGAAACACGCCCGTCTTCGGCCCACCCTTGTAAGCCTGGCCCGTCGAATGAAGAAAGCGCGGGCCAAAACCTAAACATGTCGCCACTCGTTTCGCGTCGCGCACACTCGCGCGGGTTGCCTGGAGTAACTGCTCGTGCGCTTCGTTCATTTCGAGATAAGCGAGTATCGCGAAGTAATCATTGTGCTCAAGACGATCGAGATGAGCTTTGAGGTAAGCCGTCAACGACTCTTCGCTTACCGCTTTTCGCAACGCCGCGGCGTTGTCAGAATCGGCAAACAGTTTGATGCCGTTAGCGTCGAAAAACGGAGACTCGGCAGGCAGCGAGCCACTGCGCTCGTACTCATCAGTTAGTTTGCGCGTTTCGATCTTGCTGGCTTCGACATCGGGTTGATCGAATGGATTGATGCCGATGATCGAGCCGGCGACCGCCGTCGCAATCTCCCAGCGAAAAAATTCCTGACCGAGATCGTAAACGTCCCCGATCGAAATCATTACCAGCGGATGTCCGGCCTCGATTAGCAGTTTGATCGCGGCGTCCTGCGAACTGTCCGGCGCCGATTCCAAACGTAGATAGACGAACACGCGATCGTCGCCATAGGCATCGGGCGTGGTGACACTCTCGCGATCGACCGGAATCAAACCCTTGCCGTTCTTGCCGGTCGATTCGGCCACCAGCTGCTCCAACCACGCGCCGAGATCGTATATGCCCGGTGACGAGATGATTGTAAGTTTGTCTCGTCCGGCATTGTGCGCCGACCCGAGAACGCCACCGAGGATCACGCCGGGATTATTTCTCGCCGATGCTTCACCGCAAGCTCGCACCATGGGAATCGCGCGCTCAAGAAAATTGGCGACGTCGATGCCCATCGCGGCCGCGGGCGCCAGACCGAAATCAGAAAGCGCCGAGTAACGTCCGCCGATCGACGGCACTCCCAGAAAAATCTTGCGGAAGTTTTCGCGCTCGGCTTCTTCGCGCAGCTGCGATCCCGGATCGGTAATGGCGATAAAACGGCTGGCGGCCTCGTCTCCGACCGCGTCCTGGGCGCGGGCAAAGAAATATTGTTTGAAGATGTTCGGCTCGAGCGTGGCGCCGGACTTACTCGACACGATGAAGAGCGTATTGGCGAGATCGATTCTATCTTCAATCGATTTCACTTGCGCTGGATCAGTCGAGTCGAGCACGTGAAGTCCCGGAAACCCTGCCTGCACGCCGAACGACTTGGCCAGGACGTCCGGACAAAGACTTGAACCACCCATGCCGAGCAGGAGGACGTGGCTGAACCGCGCGTCTCTTACCTCAGCCGCGAAGTTGGTAAAGCGCTTCACGGTTTTGAGTTGCTCGTCCGCGATGTGCAGCCAGCCGAGCCACTTGTCTTCGCCTTTATCAGTCCAAAGAGAAGGGTCCCGGGCCCAAAGCCTCGCGACCTTTCGTTGCGCGTCCCAGTTATCGAGCGCCAGCTCGACCGTGCGCAACAAATCGTCGGGCAAGGACAGGTTCTGTTGATTGAGTTTGTATTGAATCGCGACCTCCCCGGTCATGGTGCGTTCGCCGAAAGCACGTTGCACAATTTTTGGAGGCTCTCAGTGTATGGAGGACGCGCGACACCGCGGTCGGTGATAATCGCGGCAATGAATTCATTCGGGGTCACGTCAAAAGCGAAGTTGTGCACGGCGACGCCGTCAGGAGTTAGCTGCTGATCGCTGAGGTGCGTTACTTCCCTGGGATCGCGCTGCTCAATCGGAATGTCATCGCCGGTGGCCGTGGCCAGATCGATGGTCGATAAAGGCGCGGCGACATAAAAGGGGATGTTGTGTTGCTTAGCCAGCACCGCAACCATGTAAGTGCCGATCTTGTTAGCTGCGTCACCATTCGCGGCGATGCGATCGGCGCCCACCACCACGCAATCGATCTTGCCTTGTTTCATGATGTGCCCGGCCATGTTATCGGTGATCACCGTGACGGGAATGTTATCTTTCGCCAGCTCCCATGCAGTCAGCCGGGCCCCTTGCAGGAACGGACGGGTTTCGTCAGCGATGACTGCGACGCGCTTGCCGGCCTTAATCGCGCCGCGCACTACACCCAGGGCAGTTCCGTAATCGCCGGCCGTGGCCAGCGCGCCGGCGTTGCAATGCGTCAAGACGGTTGCGTTATCGGGAATCAATTTGCCGCCGAACAGTCCAATCGCGCGGTTGGCTTCGATGTCTTCGTTGTAAATCAAGAGCGCTTCGTCGGTCAGCCGCTGCTTTATCTCTTCAACGTCGCGCACCTTTTCAGACTTGGCTTTGACAATTACCGCGCGCATGCGCTCGATGGCCCAGAACAGATTGACGGCGGTGGGGCGCGTAGCTGCCATTACCTTGCACATGAAATCGAAATCGAATTCCAGATCGGCGACCGAAGTTCCGACTGACTGGCTGGCGCCCAGCGCTAGTCCCATCGCGGCGGACACGCCGATTGCCGGGGCGCCACGCACCACCATTTTCTTGATGGCATCTGCGACTTCTTCGTACGAGCGAAGCATCAGGTACTTCTCTTCGTTGGGCAGAATGCGCTGGTCCAACATGCGGACACCTTCACTGGTCCATTCGACGGTTTTGATCATGCGAGTTAATTAATTATGCCTTGGATTGAGCGGGAATCTTAACTGAGGGCGACATTCGTGGCAACGACGCGTTTGTGAGATCGGCATATCAACGTCAGGGAAACGTCTGAAGCAGAACGATGATCGCCATTAAGCCGAACATCACACCGCCGCCGACGCCGCCCACGCGAAACAGGATGTCCGTCATCAGCCGTTGCTCTGCTTCTGATTTGCCGATGGATTTGATCCACCACGGTGTCGGCAATTTGCTCCGTGCAGATTTGCTGAGAGCGACCACCCAGCACAGCGCGGTGACGAGAGTCAGTAGCAGCAGCTCGAGAGAGTTCAAGGCGCGAAATATTTTTCAGACCGATTCGCCGGTCGAGGCTGCTTCGAGACCCGAACCAAACGCGGCGGCGATTTCACGGACCTGGAGTGTGTGCCGGGCTTCATGACTGCCATTGAACAGAACCCACTGATACATATTGATCGGACCAAGTATCGGATGGGGCTGAATAACTTGTGCCAGCGCCAATCCGTCACCGTTCAGAAAGGCCGCGCGCAGACTTTCTCGCGCCTGATCGAATTCATTCCAGGCAGTTTGAATGTCGACTTGATCGCGCGGACGAATTTTTTCGGGCGCGGGGACCTTGCGGCTGCGATCGAGAATTCGCTCCGCCGGAATTGTGTTCAGCACAGACGAGGTTGCGGTCTCGGGTCCCAGGCCCGCGGTCTGCGCTTCGCTGATCGCTTTCCCGACGAGCGTAGCTACAAGTCTATGGGCGATGGCCAGGTGATCGAGCACCTGGGCTGCAGACCATCGATCGGCGGCAGGTTTCTGATCGCGGAGGTCGGCCGGAATCGAATCCACCGCCGCGCGCAATTCGTCACGCGTCTTATTGAGATAATTGAGTACCTCTTCAGTTCTGGGATGCATCGGTTCTCCTTCTGGTCTGAACTATCATTAATCAAAGGGCAAAGGTCAAACGAGGACGACGTGACTGTGTATTTGACTGGAGCGCAACCGTCTCGGTTGCTCTTTAGAGAAATGCAAGCGAGGACGCTTGCGCTCCAGTCAAGTCGTTCGGGTCATGACACCAAATTAACCAACCGCCCGGGGCGAACACTCTTTTGACTTCGAATCGTTGCCCGTGGTAATTTTCGCGTCGCTTCAAGTTCTTTCAAACACGTTCTGGTGCCCCGCATAAAAGCGGGGAGAATAGGGAAGCGGGTGAGAATCCCGCGCGGTCGCGCCACTGTAAATGACTTCGTTGAGTGTCAGCGAAGCAAAGCCAGGAGACCTGCCCGAACGTTACAGCAGCATTCGAACGCCCGCGAAAAGGTGTTCAGGCCGCACAGGGAATTTCCTTTCAAGGAACAATCCCGTTGCCAGCCTGTCGTCTTCGCGCGGCAGATGAGGTGACGGGATTTTAATTTTTAAGACACAAATTTGGAGTGCGCCGGCAGAGTCCCGATTATATCGGGACGGCGACGGCGCTTTGGATCGCCGGTCCGCTATTCGTGCGAATCCAAAGCGGCGTCAAGCCGCCGCACTCCAAATTTGCGTGTTCGCAATTCTTTCGCTGCTGATTGTTACGTCGTGTTCGCGCATCCGAAATAACGAACCACAATCAAACGCGCAGACTCACGAAGTCACGGACGAAGCCGGCCGCCGCGTCCGTATCCCGCAGAAAATAGATCGCATCGTTTCGCTGGCGCCGAATCTCACTGAGATCGTTTACGCAGTCGGCGCCGGCGAGCAGTTAGTCGGTGACACTGAATACTGCGACTATCCGCCGCAGGCAAAGAATGTCGCGAAGATCGGCGATACACTTCATCCCAGCATCGAGCGCATCATCGCGCTCAAGCCACAGATTGTTCTGGTCTCGACCGCTTCGCAACTCGAATCCTTCACCAAACAACTCGACGAACAGCACATCGCCGTCTACGTTACCGAGCCACAAAATTTGGATGATGCTTTGAAATCAATTCAGACTTTGGGAGATGCGCTCAATCATCACGACAAGGCCACGACATTGGTTGATGAATTGCGCCGTCGTAGCTCGGCGGTCGAAAACGCGGTCAAAGCTTCCCAGCCGGTTAAAGTTTTCTACCAGGTTTCGGGTGAGCCGCTTTACACGATTGGTCGTGAGTCATATTTGACTGATCTCGTGCGCCGCGCCGGCGGCGTCTCAGTTACCGCGGACGTGCCGGGTGCGTTTCCACGTTTCAGCGATGAAGCCGCGCTGGCGTTGCGGCCGGACGCGGTCATTTTGTCGACTGGCGGCTCGATGGGCGAAGCGAACGCGACGATCGCGCCGTCGCTCAAGAACTCACCGGCGGTCCTGAATAATCGCGTCTACCGAATCAACGGCGATCTGCTTTCGCGTCCCGGCCCCCGGCTCGTAGACGGACTGGAAGCCATCGCGCGCGCGCTGCATCCGGAGGCTTTCCGATGAGGCGAGCACCACTCAGTACGTTCAAGCGGACGATCAGCATCTGCGGGTTGCTGTTATTGGCCCTGCTTGGAATCGTCACCGTTGCGTCACTGTTCGGCAGTGAGCGTTTGCCGCTACTAAATTCGCTCTGCGCCTTGACCGGCAGAAGCAATTGCGGTTTGTCTGCCGAGCAACAGGCCATCCTTTATGAAATTCGTTTGCCCCGCGTCTCACTGGCGGGAGTTGTGGGAATGTGTCTGGCGGCCGCCGGCGCGGGTTATCAGTCCCTGTTGCGGAATCCTTTGGCGGAACCTTATCTGCTCGGCGTTTCGAATGGCGCGGCGGTCGGCACGATGCTGGCGATGGTTTTCTTCGGCGCGCACGAATGGAGCCGGCCGTTGTTGGCTTTCGGCGGGGCGATCATCGCCAGTGCCGTCGTTTATCAACTCGCGCGAGGTCGCGCGGGCGCGACGCCGGATCGCCTGATTCTCGCCGGAGTGATCGTCACCACTTTTCTTTCTTCAGCGATTGTTTTTCTGACGGTCTTGATGGATGCCACGCGCATTCGCTCGTTCACGTTTTGGCTGCTGGGCGATTTGTCGGGCACCAGCGGCCGCTTGCTGACAATGGCTTTGATTGGTGTGGTAATTGGCGTCGTCGTGCTGATGTTCACTGCCCGTTCGCTGAATCTGATGATGCTGGGCGAGCGTGATGCTTTCGATCTGGGCGTCGAAGTCGGTCGCATTCGCTTGCTGGTGTTTCTGGCTGCGAGTGTCCTGGTCGGCTCGTCAGTCGCCGCGAGCGGATCGGTTGGTTACGTCGGTCTGGTGGTGCCGCATCTGGTCCGGCTTTCCTTTGGCAGCGACAATCGCATGGTCATTCCTGCTTCCGCGCTGGCGGGCGCAAGTTTCGTCATCGTGGCGGACACCCTGGCGCGCACGCTGATCGCGCCGCGCGAATTGCCGGTCGGCGCGATCACTGCCCTCATCGGCGCGCCGCTTTTCATTTACCTGCTGCGGAGAGGATCAAACTGATGGCGAAGAAAACTCTCCTGAGCTGGAGCAGCGGTAAGGACAGCGCCTGGACACTGCACGTGCTGCGACAACGGTCCGATGTGGAGGTGGTAGGGCTGATGACCACGATGAAACAGGTCTATCAACGGATCGCGATTCATGCAGTGCGCCTGGAACTGCTGCAACTTCAAGCGCAGGCAGCCGGCCTGCCTTTGCACTTGATCGATCTTCCGAGTCCCTGCACGAACGCTCAATACGAGCAGGCGATGTCAGGTTTCATCGAGCAGTCGCAGCGTGACGGAATTGAATGCATCGCGTTCGGCGATCTCTTTCTCGCTGACATCAAGGCTTATCGAGAAGAGAAATTATCAGGGACGGGAATCGCGCCGCTGTTTCCCATCTGGCAGACGCCGACGGATGTATTGGCGAAGGAAATGATCTCGAGCGGATTGCGCGCGGTCGTGACCTGCGTCGATCCAAAATGTCTCCCGGCCGGCTTTGCCGGACGCGAGTTCAACGAACAATTGCTGTCGGACCTTCCCAGCGAAGTCGATCCGTGCGGCGAGCGCGGAGAATTTCACACCTTCGCGTTTGCCGGGCCGATGTTCAATCACCCGGTACCGGTTGCAGTCGGAGAGATTGTCGAGCGCGAAGGTTTTGTTTATGCGGACGTGTTGCCGTCGCCGGCAAACAGTTACGAAACTGCGGGTGTCAACTAGAAGATGCTGGAAGCGCGCCACATTACGATCAAGTTCGAACAGCGCACGGCAGTCGCCGATGTTTCGTTGCGCGCTGAACCTGGTCAGGTGATCGCAATCATCGGTCCGAATGGCGCGGGCAAGTCGACCTTGTTGCGAGCTTTGAACGGCAGCGTGGGCCTTACGAGTGGCGAAGTATTTCTGAACGAGAAACCGATTGCGACCTATGCGCGACGCGCGGTCGCGCGGCAGATCGCTGTAGTCGCGCAGGAGTCCGACCTCCGATTTCCCGTCACGGTGATGGAATTTGTTCTGGGTGGCCGGTACGCATGGGCCAATGCCTGGGGTTGGGAGACCGAACGAGATGTCGAAATCGCGCGCGACGTCTTGCGCCAGACCGAACTGGAAAACTTTGCGGACCGTTTGATGAACAAACTCTCCGGCGGCGAGCGTCAGCGCGTGATCATGGCGCGCACTTTGGTCACGGAAGCGAAGACGTTTCTGCTTGATGAACCGACAGCGAACCTCGATCTCGCGCACCAGGCCGCGATGCTCAAACTGGTGCGCAACTGTTGCGATCGCGATCACACGGCGGCGGTCGTCGTGACTCACGACGTGAATCTGGCGGCCGAGTTTGCCGATCGAGTGGTCCTTTTGAAAAGCGGTCGCGCTATCGCTGCGGGTCGTCCGCATGAAGTGTTGACGACAAATTTAATGCACGAGCTTTTTGGTTTGCAGATCCTGGTTGATGCTCATCCGATTTCGGGCGCGCCAAGGATCACCCCCGTACACACAAGACAAGGATGAAAGATGAAGGAGGAAGGATGAAGACTATCCTGATTAGTCTGGCAGTTTTGGTTTTGAGCACGAGCGCCCTGGCGCAGAGCGCCACGGACATTCATGGGCGTGTGACTGACCAACGCAAAGCCAGTGTCGCCGGCGCTGAGGTGTCTCTGCGCGCGCGTTCCGGCGCAGAAGTTGTGGCGCTGACCGATGACAACGGCGAGTACAAATTCAAGGGGCTGGCCGCCAGCGATTACGTCATCGAGGTAAAAGCGAAAGGCTTTGCGGTATTCACTTCAAAGGCGCTGCACCTTGAGCGTGGGCAATCAATGTCGAACGACATTGAACTCCTGGTGGAAGCCGTCAACGGCACCGTCGTAATCACGGCCAACGGCACGGCGCAAAGCACCGACGAAATCTCAAAGGCGATCAGCGTCCTCAGCGATCAAACCATCGAAGCCAAGCACGAATTGACGCTGGCCGAGAGTGTGCGCGGTCTTCCGGGTGTGCGCATCCAACAACAAGGTTCCTACGGCACCGTGACGACGATTCGACTCAGAGGCCAGCGCATCTGGGACACCTCGGTGCTTTTGGATGGGGTGCGGGTTCGCGATTCGTCAGACATCAACGGCGCGGCCGTACCTTTCATCACGGACCTGTTGCCGGTTGATCTCGATCAGGTGGAACTCCTGCGCGGCTCTGGATCGTCGATCTATGGAACGAACGCGATTGGCGGCGTTATCAATCTGGTGCCGAAGACCGGCCAGGGCAAGCCGGCATTTGAATTTGGATTCGAGGGCGGCAGCCTGGCTTTATTTCAGGAAAGGATCAAAGGTTCCGGTGGCCTGGGCCAACGCGCGGGCTTCAGCTTTGGCCTCACGCGGCTCGACGTGCGACGCGGCGTCGATGGCAACGACGAATACAGCAACACCTCCGGGGCCGGCCGGTTTACTTTTGACGCAACACCGGCCATCAAAATCAGCGCGAATTTTTTTGGCACGACTTCGAACGCGCGCGTGAACGACAGTCCGTTTCCTCTGCCGGCTGCGTTTACCGCCGGCGCTTTTCCGAAAGCGATCGCCGGCGTGACCTTTCATCCTGATTTCAATAATCCCGATCAGGGCCGGCGCAATCGGATTTGGGTCGGCGCCGTCAAGCTGGCCCATGAAGTGAACGACGTGGTTTCATATACGATCGCTTATCAGCACGTCGGCACGCGGCGGCGAAACTATAACGGACCCAACTTTGATCCGCAGTTCGCGGCTTTGTATCCGTTCGGCGACTTTGCCTTCCAGAGCGTCAATAACGGCGGCACCGATACGTTTGATGCGCGCGCGAACCTTCGACTAGGCCGGCACAACCTGGCAACCGCCGGTTTTGAATACGAGCACGAATCGATCTTTCAGTCGTCGACGCCGGCGTTCAGCCCGGTTAACAACACGACGGATAAGCAAACCACCCTGGCGCTCTTTGGACAGGACCAGATTTTTCTGCTCGCGGATCGCCTGCAGATCTCGTTCGGTGTTCGTGGCCAGTCCTTTCGCATTCGCGCTGCCGACCGACCGGGTTTCCTGGCGGCGGTCACTCCAGACAATGCAATCACCGGCGACGGCTCGATTGCCTATTTTATTCGCTCTACCAATACCAAGTTGCGCGCGCACGTGGGCAATGGATTCCGCGCGCCGTCGTTATTCGAGAGGTTCGGGCAGGGAACTTTCGCGTCGGCCGGCTTCGTCCGATTCGGCGATCCGACGCTAAAGGCCGAGCAATCAATCAGCGTCGACGGCGGCTTCGACCAGTCGGTTGCCAATGACCGGGCCCGCTTTGGCGCCACCTATTTCTATACTCACTTGCAGCGGACGATTGGGTTCAAGTCCTTCGCCCTCGATCCGCTTGGCTTGGGACGTTTCAGTGGTTATCTCAATCTGCCGGGCGGCATCTCGCGCGGGGTCGAGACCTATGCTGAGTTTGTGCCGTGGCGCAACGGCAACGTGCGCACCTCTTACACCTATACCAATAGCGATCGGTTTACGAGCCCCGGCGGTCTGCAACGCGAATACGTGGTCTCGAAAAACATTTTTGGGTTTGATTTCAGTCAACGATACCGGGCAATCCAAATCAACTTCGACTTGAACTATACGGGCGATTACATCACGCAGACTTTTGAAAATAACTTTCCGTTCCGAGTCGTCGAGATGACTTTTCCCGGTTACACGAAGGCGGATCTGTTCGCCAGTTATGAGCGCAGTCTCTCAGACAGGGTTACGTTGGTTCTCTTCGGCGGCGCCAACAACCTGTTTGACGTGAAGTACTACGAGAGTGGATTTCTGGCGCCTGGGATTACGGCGCGCGGCGGCGTGAACGTGCGGATTCGGTAGATCAAGACAGGTTCCGCGATGGCAATCTCGCGAAACTGCCAGTCCTTTCTGTAGGGGCAGCTGATGACTGCCCGTGACGGGCAGGGACAAGCCCTGCCCCTACAGTGGATGGTTAAGCGTCTCGACCGCCCAGCAAACCGCCGGCGAGGAATACAACTCCCAGCAGACAGTGCACGATGTGATCCATCTTACCGAGCTCCAGAGTTCCCGGAAGCACTGGCCAAAGTTTGCTGTCTTCCATGTGCATGCCGGCAATCGCCGAAGCGCCGGGATGTCCCATCACAAACCCGACGATTCCCAAGAGCAAATACACTGCGCCAAACACGAGACAGAAAGTGCGCGCGGCGCTTGGTGAGCCGGCGAATCCCAAATACAAGGCGATTGCGCCGGAGATTAGGTGAACGGCGTTGTGTGCGAGACTTAAGTGTGTGCCTAAGAATCCCGGCATCACAAATCCGGCGACGCCAACCAGCACAAACACCACGCCCAGAATCTTACATACCAGTTTAGCCATTGATCGTCTTCCTCCTGTGAACCGTTATGGGGCCATCAATACAACGATGCCGTCTCTACCAAAGGGGGGTTACCCTATTGTCGGCAAGACTTACTGTGAGCCGACAATAATCAATGTTCTATATACGTTGTCCCTGGAACTGGTGGATTGTACCTCAACGAAACAAAATAATGACAACCTTTTTGGATTAAACGTGCTGATCGACGTTTTAATCTTCAAAGTACCGAGAGTATAATGCGGTCCACAATCAAATATAGTTTCAAGGGGGTAGCGACCATGAAGTTCTTCGTCGCAGTCTTTCTTGTCCTGACAACGTTCAGCTCGGGGGCTGTTACTTTAGGGCAAAATCCGCCTCGAAGAACAACGCAGACGTCTGCCTCGCAGTCCCAGGAATCAAAGAGCGACACAATCAAGATTTGTCAGGGCGTTCCGATGCCTGATGGCTACGTAGTCGTGGCTTACATGACTTCGGCAGCGTGTCCTCACGGCGCCTACCTGCTGCGGAAACAGAATAATTACGAGAGCTCTCTTGCGGTAAACGGCGATTCGCGTGGAGCAACTGATCAGACGATCAGTGGTAAGCCATCGAGTTCAGCGGGAAACAATAGTCGCTCGAACTCGCCATCGGCCAGACCCGGTTCGGGGCGCAGCAAATCAACGTCGAATCCTTCGACCGGTGGGTCGTCCACACAAGTTGCCTCGTCGGTAACTCGCCCGCGTGTCGTCGCGTCAAGTTCAAAGGATCCGGCTTCTTCGCAAACCACCGCGGCAGCTTCGCAGCCAAATCCTGCGGCAGCTACGAAACCTTTGTCTGCTGATCCGAACCAATCGCAGGACGCAAACGACTCGTCCGTCCAGGGACCGCCTGCGTTAATCGGCGGCCAGTCTGCGCGTCCGCTTACACCGCCGACCCTGGCAAATGCGGGCACAACGTCGTCGTCGTCCCCGACTAATTCTGCTGATGCAGCCGCGGCAACCGGGCCGGAAGAGGTGAGCGAAGGCGACGTCGTGAAGGTCAACACCTCGATCGTGACCGTCCCTGTGAGCGTGCTGGATCGCCAGGGTCGTTTTGTGCCGAATCTTCAGAAGGATGATTTTCGCGTTTTCGATAATGGCGTCGAGCAATCGATTGCCTACTTCGAGCCAGCCGAGAAACCATTCACGGTGGCGTTGCTGTTGGATACGTCAGCGTCGACCCATTTTCATCTGCAGGAAATCAGAGAAGCGGCGGTTGCCTTTGCCAAACAGTTGCGGCCGCAGGATCGAATGTTGGTGGTCACCTTCAACGATGAAGTGTTGTTGCTGACGCCGAACGCCACGAACGATCTGGATACGGTCGAGAATCTTATCGACGAGTATGCGAACACCGGCAGTTCGACGCGGCTCTACGACGCGGTGCACCTGACGATTCGCGAACGGCTGAATCAGATTAAGGGACGCAAAGCGATTGTGCTTTTTACTGACGGCGTCGATACCTCCAGCCAACAGGCGACGTATCAAACGACACTGCGCGAAGCTGAGGAACTCGACGCGCTGATTTATCCGATTCAGTACGACACGACGGACTATGCGCGTTCGATGCAGGGCGGCGGCAACACCGTCACCGTGGTCACGACGACGCATTCCATTTTTGGCACGAAGACGTCGCAGCAGACCTACAACGTGCCGGGGAATAACGGCCAGCCGATGCCGGGAACGAGCAAGGCCGATTACGATCGGGCCGACAAGTATCTGCACTCGCTGGCCGACGAAACCGGCGGGCGGTTGTACCAGGCGAACGACACCTCGCAACTTGCGAATGCATTTTCGAGAATCGCTGAGGAGTTGCGGCGTCAGTACAGCATCGGTTATTACCCGAAGTCTGATAATTCCGAAGACAACGTGCGCCGTGAGATCAAGGTCCGGGTAAAGCGATCCGATCTCGCAGTCAAGGCGCGCGACAGTTACTCAAAGTCATCGAGCGGAAATCCGAATAAGTGAAACGTTCAGAGAATTGTTTGACAGAGTGCGGTCTGTCAATCGCGAATTACAAAGAGTAGGAAAAGGAGAGGGTTTATCATGTCTGCGCATACCTGGCCGCAAAACTTGAGACACGCGTTGGCCCAATTGTCGGCAATCGTCACTCTTATTTTACTGATCGCGGTTGCAGCATCCGCTTACACACTCGTGTTGCGTGACGGCCGGCGCATCGAAATACCTGCAGAGTTCATTCTCACCAGGACTACTCTGACCTACGAGATATCGCCGGGATTCAATCAGACATTCGTGTTGTCTCTGGTCGACATTGCCGCGACCGAGCGCGCCAACGGCGAACCACTGGGCGGATTTTTCAAGCATCGCCAGGATGCGGTCCGGCCGCCTGCGACCAACAACGAACCGGTGCGCCCGGCTGTGAAGACGCTGACAAATCTCGATCTTGATGCTGTGCGTCAAAGACGCGTCGAGAGCGAACAGGCTTACGAGTCGCGGCGCAAGCAACTGGGATTACCGACACTCGAGGAGTCGCGTCGCCGGCAGGATGCCGAGGCCACCGAGATGCGCCAGATGGCGCGGGCGAAAAATGAAGCCGACGCGCGCGATGAAGCCTTCTGGAAAGGACGCGCGCGCGAACTGCGCAACGAGATTGCCATGGTCGATTCGCAGATTAGTTATCTGCGCGGCCGCGTCTATGACGCGAATCAGCAGGCGATGCAGAACCGCAGTTGGGTCACCGGCGTCTATCCGACCTGGCGCAACGGGCCCTGGCCCAATGGAAATTTCCCGAACGGCCGTTACCCGGACGCCAGACCAAACGGACCAATCATCGGCATGGGCCTGCCAAACATTTACGGATCGCCGAACGTCTACGGCTACCCCGGTCCTTACGGATATCCGGGCACGTATGGCTATCCGACTTACGGCTATCCGAACGGCTCAATCAACAACAATCCGCCTTACAGCTCCGACCCGGTGGAACTAAACGGCCGTCTCGATGATTTGCTCGTCAGGCGGCAAGGCCTGGCGATGCAGTGGCGTCAGTTGGAAGACGACGCCCGCGACGCACGCATCCCGCAGGTTTGGCTGGAGCCGTAACGAGTTTCAAGTTTCGGTTTAAGGTTTCAAGTTGGCGCGGTCCGATTGCATCGATGCGCGCGCTTGGACTAACCTGCAACTTGAAACATGAAACCTGAAACTAATCCTGGCTGGGAAACCATCATCGGGCTGGAAGTTCACGCCCAATTAAGCACTGAATCGAAAATCTTCTGCGGCTGTTCGACGCGCTTCGGCTCTGAGCCGAACGCGAATACCTGTCCGGTGTGCCTGGGCCTGCCAGGTGCGCTGCCGGTTTTGAATCGACGCGTCGTCGAATTGGGCGCGCGCGCCGCACTGGCGCTGGGGCTGCACGTCAACGAGCGTTCGATCTTCGCGCGCAAGAATTATTTCTACCCTGACCTGCCGAAGGGTTATCAAATCTCGCAATACGATCAGCCATTCTCGGCAAACGGCACGTTGGAAATAATGACTGCCGATCGCGACGAAGCCGGTCATGCGCACGAATGGAAGCCCATGACGATTGGGATCACGCGTCTGCATCTCGAGGAAGACGCGGGCAAGAACGTGCACGAAGGTTTGCCCGACGTCGATCGGTATTCCTATATCGATTTGAATCGCGCCGGTGTGCCGCTGGCCGAGATCGTTACCGAGCCGGACTTCCGCTCGTCGTGGGAAGCCTACGATTACGTCAATCACGTGCGCCGGGCGCTGCAATGGGTGGGCGCGTCGGACGCTGACATGGAGAAAGGAAATCTGCGCTGCGAAGCCAACGTCTCGGTGCGGCGCAAAGGCGACACGACCTTCGGCACGAAAGTCGAGCTGAAGAATCTCAACTCAGTTCGTTTCATGCAGAAAGCGATCGAGTTTGAAGTGGAACGCCACATCAAGACTCTGGAAGAAGGCGGACGCCTGGTCCAGGAGACGCGTCTTTGGGATGAACGTCTGAATGAGACGCGCGCGATGCGTTCGAAAGAAGAGGCGCATGACTATAGATATTTTCCGGAACCTGATTTGCCGCCGTTGACGGTCGACAAGACTTTCATTGATGAAGTGCGCGCTGGATTACCTGAATTGCCTGGCCCGCGCGCGAAGCGATTTACTGAGAGCTATGGTTTGTCTTACTCAGACGCTTCGCAATTAACCGGTGATCGTGCGCTGGCGGATTATTACGAGGCAACGGTCGCAGCCAGCGGCAACGCGCGAGCCGCAGCGAATTGGATACGCTCGGAGTTGCTCCGCGAGTTGGAGAACGCGGCCTTGACCGCCGACAAGTCGCCCGTAGCCGCAACTGAACTCGGCGCTTTGGTGCGCATGATCGACGAGGGCCAGATCAGCGGCAAGCAAGGCAAAGAGGTGCTGGTCGAGATGTTCGCCTCGGGCAAATCAGCTGCCGCCATTGTTGCCGAAAAAGGATTGGTGCAGGTCAGCGACACCGGCGAAATCGATCGCGTGATCGACGAAATCATGGCTGCCAACCCGGACCAGTTGGCGCAGTACCGCGGCGGCAAAGAAGCGCTCTTCGGATTCTTCGTCGGCCAGGCGATGAAAGCTTCGAAGGGCAAAGCGAACCCCAAGATTGTGAACGAGCGGCTGCGAGAAAAGTTGAAAGCGTGAACGGAGCGCGGGCATCCCTGCCCGCATGAGCGCGAAGCGCGAACGTCGCCTATTTGATTAAGCACATCGAGCGTGCTGCGCAGGGTTTGCGGGCAGAGATGCCCGCGCTCCAATCAAGATGGACCTCAAAAACAAAGTCGCCATCGTTACGGGTGGCACGAAAGGAATCGGGCGCGCAATCGCGGACGCGCTGTTGCGCGAAGGCGTATCAGTTTGTGTCTCGGCGCGGAACGTTGAGGTGATCGGGCAAACGTTGAAGCAGGCTGAGAATCCGAGTGGTGGCCGCGAAATCATGTTTCCGTGCGACGTGCGCGAGTACGAGCACGTAAAAGGCCTGATCGGTTTCACCGTTAAAGAGTTTGGTGGGCTCGACATTCTCATCAACAACGCCGGCATCGGCATTTTCGAAACCGTCGAAAGAACTTCACCGGAAGATTTTCGCGCCGTACTGGAAACAAATCTCTTCGGTGTCTTTCATTGTTGCCACGCGGCAATTCCTGAAATGAAGCAGCGTGGCGGTGGTTACATCATCAACATCTCTTCGCTGGCCGGCGCGAATCCGCATCCGCGCATGGCGGCTTACAATGCTTCGAAGTTCGGTCTCAACGGTTTCAGCGAAGCGTTGATGCAGGAGGTGCGTCACGACAACATCAAGGTCAGTTACATCATGCCGGGTTCAGTGAATACGGAATTCGGCGGCGACGCGCCGAGCGGTGAGAAGAATTGGCAACTGACTCCTGATGACGTGGCGCGCGTGGTTGTCGATCTGCTTCATCACGACGATCGTTCACTGCCGAGTCGCGTAGAGATTCGTCCGAGTAAACCACCGAAGAAATAAAAATTTGGAGTGTGGCGGCTTGACGCCGCTGTTTCAAATCTGCCATCGCGCCGGTGATGAAGTGGAAAGCGGCGTCAAGCCGCGCACTCCAAAAGTTGGCGTGTTAAGTGGTTATGAATCATGTCGCTGTGTCTATTTTAATGAACTAAATGCGAGCCGTAGTTCAGCGCGTCACGCGCGCTTCAGTTGCAGTTGATGGAGAAGTGCTCGGCGAGATCGGAAACGGTCTCGTCGTTCTTGTAGGGATCGCGCGCGATGATACGAAGGTCGAAGCGGCTTACCTCGTCGACAAGATTTCGAACCTGCGCATCTTTGATGACGAAGACGGGAAGATGAATCTCTCGGTCAAAGACGTAAACGGCGGGTTGCTGATTGTTTCCCAATTTACTTTGTACGGTGATGTCCGTCGGGGCCTGCGGCCGTCATGGATCGATGCTGCGCCGCCGGAAGTCGCTGAGCCGCTCTATGATTTTTTTGTGCGTCAGGCGCGCTCAACCTTGGACGAAGTTGCGACAGGTAGATTTCAGGCGATGATGCAGGTCGAGTTGATTAATGATGGACCAGTAACGATACTGCTCGACAGTAAGAAATTGTTTTAGCGCACGCATTCTGCGGCGGGCCGCGTGCACTGCCCGCATTCAATAGGAGGATGGATTGTTAATTAAAGCGAGACTCATTCTGATTTTAGGCGCCCTGGCTTTGCTGGCATTTGCCGGATGTGACAATAAACCAAATTCGAACTCGCCGGCCAACAAACCAGCGAACACCAACGCGCCCACCGGCGACGTCAAGACGGCGATCAAGCCCGCGCCCGACTCGCAAGTCGCGGTCATTGAAACCGCCGATTACGATCGCATCGTGATCGAGCTTTACCCGAACGTCGCGCCCAAGCACGTCGAGCGCTTCAAGAAGTTGATTAGCGAGAAATTTTATGATGGCACCGCGATCCATCGCATCGATCCCAGCCTGGGAATTATTCAAGGCGGCGACCCGGTTACGAAGACAGGTAACAAGTCGATGTGGGGCACCGGCAATTCTCCTTATCCCAATGTGCCGGCCGAGTTCAGCGACATTCCTTACGAGCGCGGCACGCTGGGCGCGGCGCGCACCAACGACATCAACGGCGCCAACTGCCAGTGGTTCATCACGCTCAAGCGCCAACCCGCGTTCGACAAGAAGTACACCGTCTTCGGCAAAGTGATCGAGGGCATCAAGAACGCGGAAGTGATCATGATGGCGCCGACCGAAGAAGGCAGCACGCGGCCGGCTGAGAAAGTATTGATTAAGAGCGTGACGCTGCAGCCCCGATCTAATTTCCCGTAGGAGCGCCCGCATCCCTGCGGGCGGGTCGCGCGCATCCCTGCGCGCATGTCTTTATGAAAGCGCAACTTCCAGGATCAGAGTCGCGCTTAGGTTGGCACGGCCGCGGCTACCTCCCTCACTTCGAGGGTGGCGAGCTCGCCCAATTCATCACTTTCAGATTGCATGACTCACTGCCGCGAGATGTAGTCATTCGCTGGAAAGAAGAGTTGAAGCTTCAGCCGAGCCTTGAAGTGCAATCCTTGATGCGAAAACGCGTTGAGGTCTACCTCGATCAAGGACACGGAGACTGCTATTTGCGAAATCCTCATATTGCTAACGTGGTTCAGCGCGCCCTCCTCTTTCATGATCAAATAAAATACCGGCTGAGCGCGTGGGTAATCATGCCGAATCACGTCCATTTGCTTTGCACACCATTGGCAGGACACTCTCTTGCTGACATCATGCACTCGATTAAATCGTTCACCGCGAGTGAGGCGAACAAGATGCTGAACCGGAAAGGAAGATTTTGGCAGAAAGAGTATTTTGATCGATACATTCGAAATTCGAGACAGTTCGGCCGGGCTGTGACTTATCTTGAGAACAATCCAGTGAAGGGAAATCTGTGTTATAAGGCGGAAGATTGGCCGTTTAGTAGCGCGGCGTTGCGAACGAAATAAGAAGCAGGCAGGGATGCCTGCGCACCGCCCGCAGGATGCGGGCGCTCCGACGGCGCTTAAACCTTCGGAAATAAAATCGGCAGCGCAACTTCGGCGGTGAACATGCAGCGGGCGTTGTGACCGCACAGGGGCACGACGACGACTTGATGCTGCGCGTTGTATTTGGCTTTAACGTAAGCCGCAAAGGCCTGGCCGCGGGCGAGTCGCGTCGGTCCCTGGGCCATCGCCGGACACGACGAATCGAATCCCGCCAGCGGTAACACATCCAACTCGCCGAGTAGATAAGTAACCGGCCGCGACGCCAGTTGCTTCTTCAATTGCTCGTCGGGAATCTTTGCGGTGTAGCCGGTGCGGCTTTTCAAACCATAGGGCCAGGTGTCGTAAGTCGTGCAGTTGCGCGCGTCGCCGAACGGACGCAACTCGTTGGTGGCGCCGCCCGGACGTTCAGCATCGAGATAGGAATAGCTCGAGGGATTGGAAACTACGTAAGTAATCGGAATCGAGATCGATTCGTGCACCTGGTTGCCCATCTCATAGCGCGTCACGAATTGTCCGCCGGCCGAATGACCTGAGATGACAATGGCTTTGAGGTTCGGAAAGTTTGCTTTATTTGCCAGCGCCCGCACGATCGCGTCCATGAAATCATAAGACGTCAGCTTTGGATTATTCGTGGCCACGCCGCCTGATCGCCAACTGTCGCCGCCGCAAGGCCAATTGACTTCTTTCGGCCCCAGCGCGTCACGGCAGCCGGTGCCGTTGTTTGAAGCCATGCGCGGTGAGATCACGATCGTGTCGTTGAAGGCGTTGGCGAGAAATGCCGCCGCCAGGCTGGTGCGAAAATAATTATCCGCGTCGCGACCCTGACCGTGCACCACGATGAGAGCGCGCACAATCTTTTCGTTCTTCTGGTCCAAAGGGTACGTGCTGTAAACGAGTGAGCGAGATTCACCGGCGAGACTTACCCAACGGGTGCATTCATCGGTGGCTTTGATGCAAGGTTCCGCGGCGTACGCGGGCATGAAGACGAATAAGGCAGTCAGCAGAAGCAGGATGCGCATAATGCGCGGGAGAATATCGTGAGAGGAAAAATCGCGCAAGCAAGTAGCGCAGATTATTATCTGCGTTTGTCGGATTGAACAACGCAAATAACAATCTGTGTTACCTGCTTAGCTAGATCGTATCGTCGCGGGTCTTCGATTGTTGTTCCAGTTCAAATCGATCGCGATCGCGCCGTTCTATCTTATCGAGAAAATCCAGTTCTTCGTTGTCCTCGAAATTGACGCCGATGGCGTGCGCGTTCTCTTCGACCATCGATTGATCGGGCGTCGGACTGTCACCTCCGACTGCTTCGGAACCTGAGCTGTTTACATCTTCCCAGTCCGCGTCGAGATCGCCGCCCGCATCTGCCGGAGAGGCCGAGCGATTTCGCAGACGCTGCGCGAGCAGATCAGGATCCTTGGGCGCGTGCGCGATCTCTTCTTCCATAAACTCTTCGATTTCCGGATCGGGCACAAATTCGGGATCGTTACTCAGGTAGTTGAATGATTCAGGTTGTTTCTTCGGCATGAATGCGGCTCCTCTGTAATGGAGTTCGTTCGCTCACGCGTTGGAGGGCATCGCGCTCGCATCAATTCAAATCAGAGGGGAATCGTTTATCTGACTGCGACTATAACAAATGAACAGATCGCCAGCAACAGAGGTGCGACGCGACCAGTTCACCTGCTTGATTTGACACAGACTGGAGCGCAACCGTCTCGGTTGCTACTCTCGAGACACACGCAAGCGAGGACGCTTGCGCTCCAGTCAAGCGACAAGTTCACGTGCTTGACGATTGCAAATCGCGCTCTTAAACTTGAATTTGATCATCCACCACGAACGCATTTACCCAGAGAAGCCGTCCGCTTCTTTTACATTCAACTGTGCGCGCAGTACGAGCGCCGGAGCTTCAGACACGAGGTCAAAGACAATCACTTATGCCGCATAATCTCTTCAATTCCCTGCAAGACTTCACGCCGAACGCCAATTCATCCGGCCAATTTTATTCGCTGCCGCAACTCGAGAAGGAAGGCCTCGGCAAGATTTCCCGGCTGCCGGTGAGCATTCGCATTGTGCTCGAATCGGTCCTGCGAAATTTCGATGGATCGAAGATCACGGAAGACGACGTGCGCGCAGTTGCGAACTGGCAACCGAATGCCGAACGTACCGAGGAAGTTCCGTTCACGGTCGCGCGAGTGCTGCTGCAGGACTTTACCGGCGTTCCTTTGTTGGTCGATCTCGCTGCGATGCGATCGGCGGTCGTGCGATTGAACAAGAACCCGGGTGTGATCGAGCCGCTGGTCCCGGTCGATCTCGTGATCGATCACTCGGTGCAGGTTGATTTCTCAGCCACCTCGGACGCGTTTCGCAAGAACATGGAGATGGAGTTCAAGCGAAACAACTCGCGTTACCAATTTCTGAAGTGGGGCATGCAGGCGTTTGACGGCTTCCGCGTGATCCCGCCGGGCATCGGGATCTGTCACCAGGTGAATCTTGAATATCTCGCCAAGTGCGTGTGGGAGAAAAACGACGTTTATTATCCCGACAGCCTGGTCGGGACCGATTCGCATACGACGATGGTCAATGGCTTGAGCGTAGTCGGTTGGGGCGTCGGTGGAATTGAGGCCGAAGCCGCGATGCTGGGCCAGCCCGTTTACTTCCTGACGCCGGACGTCGTCGGTGTGCACCTGACCGGAAAGCTGCATGAAGGTGTCACCGCAACCGACCTCGTGTTGGCGGTGACTGAGTTGCTGCGCAAAACAAAAGTCGTCGGCAAGTTCGTCGAGTTTCATGGCGAGGGCGCGGCCTCTCTGTCCGTCACCGATCGAGCGACCATCGCGAACATGTCGCCGGAATACGGCGCGACCATGGGATATTTTCCGCCGGATGAAGAGACGTGCGCGTACCTGAAAGCGACTGGTCGCGACGATGCGCACGTCGAAGCCGTGCGAAATTATTTCAAGGCCCAGGGTCTGTTCGGTATGCCGCGTAAAGGCGATATCGATTACACGGTGGTGCTGGAACTCGATCTCGAAACGATCGTTCCGAGCGTGGCCGGACCGAAGCGGCCGCAGGACCGCATCGCTCTGCCGGAACTCAAGAACACTTTCATAAATCTGCTGCAACAGGATGCGAAGAGCGGCGGTTACGGCAAGCCTTTCAGTGAACTCGACGTTCGATATGCCGCTGACATCGGTGCGGGTCAACACGCGCTCGCGATGATAGTCGGAGGCGGCGAACAACATCCGACGACGGCGCCTTTGCCGAATGTGGACCAGGTCACTCACAAAGACACCAGCGCCTGGACGGAAACCGAAATGATGAACAACCGGCCGACGCCCGATCGCGTCGCTGAGGTCCTGCCCGAAGAATTTCCGAGAGCACATGTTGATTTAGGTCACGGCGATGTGCTGATTGCGGCGATCACTTCGTGCACCAACACGTCGAACCCGAGCGTGATGCTGGCCGCTGGACTGTTGGCGAAGAAGGCAGTCGAGCACGGATTGAAAGTGCGGGCTACGGTGAAGACCTCGCTGGCTCCAGGTTCGCGCGTGGTGACTGATTATCTCGAGAAGACCGGCTTGCAGCCTTACCTGAATCAACTCGGTTTCAACCTGGTCGGCTATGGCTGCACGACGTGCATCGGAAATTCCGGCCCACTCGATCCGACGATTGAAGAGATGGTCAACGACCATGACTTGATTGCCGTCAGCGTGCTTTCAGGCAATCGCAATTTCGAAGCGCGCGTTCATCAGAGCATCAAAGCGAATTTTCTGATGAGCCCGCCGCTGGTCGTGGCCTTTGCGCTCGCCGGCACTGTCGAGAAAGACCTGTCGAAAGATCCCCTGGGCCAGAATGAACAAGGCGAAGATGTTTTTCTGAAGGACATCTGGCCGACGATGGATGAGATCGGCGCGGTAATGAGCGATGCGCTGGATGCTGAGACCTTCCGCAGCCTCTACGCAAATTTTGCCGATCAAAATCCGATGTGGAACTCGATTCCGACCACGCCGGGTTTGACCTATCAATGGGACGGGAACTCCACCTACATCCAGGAGCCGCCGTTCTTCGAAGGCTTTGGCGCCGAAGCCGGCGAGATGGCGAATATTGAAGGCGCTCGACCGCTGGCGATCTTCGGCGATTCAGTCACGACGGATCACATCAGTCCCGCCGGAGCGATCAAAGCGACGTCACCGGCCGGCGTTTATCTGCAACAGAAGCGCGTCGACGTCGCAGACTTCAACAGCTACGGCTCGCGGCGCGGCAATCATGAAGTGATGATGCGCGGCACTTTCGCGAACGTGCGTATCAAGAACCTGATGGTGCCCGGAACTGAAGGCGGCGTCACGGTTCATCGATCGGCAGATCAAACTGACGGTGAACGCATGAGCATCTACGACGCGGCGATGAAATATCAAAGCGAAGGCACACCGCTGGTGGTGGTCGCCGGACAGGAGTACGGCACCGGCTCATCGCGCGACTGGGCCGCGAAGGGAACGCGGCTGCTGGGAATAAAAGCGGTAGTGGCGGAGAGTTTCGAACGCATTCATCGCAGCAACCTTGTAGGCATGGGCGTCCTGCCGTGCCAATTCAAAGAAGGCATCAACGCTGCGTCCTTGAATCTCGACGGCACCGAGACCTTCGACATCACCGGTCTTGTCCCGACGGATCAAAATTCGAACGGCTCAGGCAAAGGATTCGAAGTCACGCCGCGCATGGATGTCACACTCACGATTCACCGCGCCGACGGATCGGATGAACAAGTGCCATTGACTCTTCGCATCGACACGCCGATCGAGATTGATTACTACCTGCACGGCGGGATTTTGCCGTATGTGTTGCGGCAGTTGTTGGCAGGGACGACGGGGTTTTAACTATGGTTCAAACGACCCCAGAGTAATCGCGCAAAGAGCCGTTAGCTTAGGTGAATTCTGTTTCAGGTTTGTGGCTTAAAGGAGCTATCATTGTTGCCATGAAGCTTCGCTTAGTTGTCGAATTCGATCCTGAAAGCAAACGT
>DATANL010000551.1:0-4503 GCA_036266295.1 Pyrinomonadaceae bacterium
TTATTCCTTGGCTGATGCGGCTTTAGCATGCGCACAAGGGACCGGTCTGTAAACCTATCGTTGAGACCGACCCACTTACATTTGATGAACTGGCTGTTTCAATATCGCGTCCGGCTTTACGTCCGCAACTCGCTTTGGATCTTGCCGGCGATGAGCATCGTGGTCGCGTTAGTCGGAGCCCGAGCGCTCATCACGTTGGAACTCGCGATGGGCTGGCGTGCGGCGGTCAGTCCGGACACGGGGCGCTTGATCATGAGCACCGTTGCGGGTTCGACGTTTACGCTGGTCGTGCTGGTTTCATCGGCGATGTTGTTGGCAGTTCAACTTGCCAGCGCGCAACTGACACCACGGATCATCGCGCTCATCTATCGCAGCCCGTACGGCAAGCTGGCCTTCGCAGTTTTCGTTTTTACCTTCACGTTTGCAGTCGCAACCTTGCTTCGCATCGAACAGACGGTCCCGCTGATTGCCAGTTACATTGCCGGTTATGGCTTCCTGATAAGTCTCGCCCTTTTCATTCTCTTCACCGACACGATGGGGAAAATGCTCCGACCGAGTTCCGCGTTGCGTCGCGTCGGACTGGAAGGACGCGAAGTCATCAATGATGTTTACCCGTCGTTGCTGACTACTGAATCAAAGACACCCGAATCGCTCAGGACCCTGCGCACGACGCGGCCGCGCATTATCCCCAGTACCCAGGATGGGGCTGTGCTCGCCTTCGACATGCCCGGATTGATCAGGCGGGCCGAGCAATTCAACTGTGTGATTGAGCTGGTCCCTCAGGTCGGCGACTTTATTGCTGAGGGCGATCCCGTCTTTCGCGTCTATGGCGGCGGCGAACGCTTGGCCGACCGCGACTTGCGCAACTCAATCGCTATCGGTCACGAACGCACGCTCGAGCAGGACCCGATGTTTGCCTTCCGCATCCTGGTTGATATCGCGAGCAAGGCCCTGTCGCCCGCGATAAATGATCCGACGACTGCGGTCCTGGCAATCGATCAAATTCATCATTTATTGCGCGGGGTCGGCAAACGCCATCTGGCGGACGGCCATGAAGAAGACGCGGCCGGACATCTTCGCCTCGTCTATCGCACGCCGGACTGGGAAGATTTTGTCCAGCTGGGCATGACCGAGATTCGGCAATACGGTCGCGACAGCATTCAAGTGCAAAGGCGTCTGCAGGCGATGGTGGAAGACTTGCTCGAAACGCTGCCGGCCGAACGCCATCCGATTCTGCTTAGGAAATTGGCGCTGCTCGATACGTCGCGCAAGCGGGCGTTTCCTGACGTCGACGATCAAGTGCTCGCGGAGGCCGGCGACCTTCAAGGCATCGGTGGCAGCGATGATGAACTCTACGAAGGCGATCAAACGGCGCTGACACGCCGGGCCATTTGATGGTGAATTCAAACTGAGAACCGTCATCCGATCTGCGAATCGGGTCGGACCTGCCTTCGATTTCGCTGTGATGAGAGGAGAGCCCCGTGCCCATCTGGCTGTATGAAGTGCGGCCGTTATATGCCGGCCTCGCGCTAGTCGTACTGATTGAAGCAATCTCACTTATTGGCCTGTTCATGTTGCGACGATTTGTCTTGCCGCGCCTCAACTATGGCGAAGGTGGCAACGAGGCCGTCAGTGGAACCGTGCAAGCCATCGGTGTTTTTTACGGCATCACGGTCGGGTTGATTGCGATAGGCGTTTGGAATACGCATTCAAATGCGGCTGATTTGGTTTCAAAAGAGGCCAGCTCGATCGCGACGCTGTATCGCGATCTCGGCGGCTATCCTGAACCTATCCGCACTGAACTACGGTCCAAGTTGCGTGAGTACACGGTCTTCACCATCGAGAAGGTCTGGCCCTCGCAACAGCGGGGCGTCATACAAACTTCGTTCGGCGCGAGCCTGCTCGATGAATTTCAGGACAAGATTCATGCTTTCGAGCCGGCCACGATGGGCCAACAGTCCAAACATGCCGAGGCGCTCAATGCCTACAACCGCATGATTGAATACCGGCGGTTGCGCATAGATGCCGTGGACAACGGCCTGGACATCGTAATGTGGACGGTGATTTGGTTGGGCGCAGCCATCAGTATCGGCATCGCTTATTTCTTCAAGATTGCTGATCCGAAACTGCACGCAATTCTGATTTTTTTGATGGCGGCATTTCTCGCAATGCTCATCTTTATGATTGTCATCAACGATCGGCCGTTCTACGGACGCGTCAGTATAAGTTCGACGCCTTATCAACTGATTCTGGATCGGGTCATCGACGGGAAGTAGCGCGCGGCTGCGCCAAGCATGCTGCCTGTCAAAACTGACAGTTATCGCCGTGGCCAATAGGTCTAACATTCCGGCGAAGTCACATGCCCCGCTATGTCCCGACGACCGTGTCTTATGGCAGCGTGGCTCTTGGACCTTAGGGTTTGCAAAAGGAGTCCTCTCATGATTACGACGAATTCGAGACGCCGGCTGATGATGACGATCTCCCTGGCCGCGTTGGCGATGGGACTTAGTCTCGTCAGCGTAGCCGGCGTTTCGGGCCAAACGCCCAACTTCCAACACATTCCCGATGGAGAGAAAGTAAAGAAGCATCGCGGTATCGTCTCGAAACGATCGGGTGAAATGTTCGCGATGGGCGATACCACTGATGGACCGCAGACGCTCGTCGTCATCACTCCGGAGACCAAAGTTAAGAGTCACAAGAAGGGCATCTTCCGCGGTTCGAAAAAGTACGAACCGAGCGACATCTTGCGCGGCCTGCGTCTGGAAGTCGACGGCGTGGGAAATGCTGAAGGCCAACTGGTGGCTAAGGACATTCGCTTTGATGAGCAGGACTTGAGAATTGCGCAAGCTCTAAGATCGACCGTGGATCCGATGGAAGCCGATCTGCGTACGCAACTGGCCCAGCAAAAAGCGGAACAAGAAAAGCTCGCGGGACAATTGCAGGAAACAACGGCGCTGGCCAACTCGGCGCGAGCGGAGGCTGCGGCCGCACAGACCAGCGCGAACCAGGCTGGGGAAGCAGCGAAAGTAGCGCAGTCCACAGCGGACGCCGCGCACAATCGCCTCAACGGCCTCGATGACTACGATCCGGTCAAAACAATCACGGTGTACTTCAGCACCGGCAGTTCAAATCTCTCGCGCGAAGCGAAAAGCACAATCGACGAAGCCGCAGCCTGGGCGCACACGCAGGATCGAAAAGGCTGGGTCGCAGAGATTGTTGGTTACGCCGATTCACGAGGTAACACCCGATACAATCGCGATCTTAGCGAGCAACGCGCGAAAGCTGTCATCTACTATCTGGCGACCGAACAGAAGCTTCCGCTCAATCGCCTGGTGCAGCCATTCGGATACGGCGAATTAGAAGACACTAATGGAGCCGCGCGCGCGAAGAATCGCCGGGTTGAGATTCGGCTCATGAGGAACAAAGGCATTGCCGGCGCCAACAGCGGACGCCAATAGCTCGACTCTGCGCGTTGGATGACCGAGCGCTCGTACTAACAAATTAGACTCTAACGCTGATTGCCTGCTATACCACGTTCATAGGAGGATCGACGATGAAAGAATTTAATCTGACCCAAAAGCTTTCGGCAGAATTTCTGGGAACACTCTGGTTGGTTTTCGGTGGTTGTGGCAGCGCTGTACTGGCGGCGGCGTTTCCTCAGGTCGGCATCGGACTGCTGGGAGTCTCGTTCGCGTTCGGATTGTCTGTCTTAACCATGGCTTATGCCGTCGGCCATGTTTCCGGTGGCCACTTCAATCCGGCAGTCACTCTTGGTTGCTTTGCCGCCGGCCGAATTCAGGCAAAGGAAATTCTGCCGTATGTCATCGCGCAACTCGCCGGAGCCGTGGCCGGCGCCGGTATTCTATTTTTGATTGCGAGCGGCAAAGCGGGATTCAGTCTGAGTGGCGGCTTTGCGTCGAATGGTTATGCCGACCATTCTCCCGGCAATTACACCCTGGTCGCCGCGCTGGTGACTGAAATTGTGATGACCTTCTTTTTCCTGATCGTAATCCTGGGAGCAACTGACGAGCGCGCGCCGAAAGGTCTCGCGCCGATCGCGATCGGTTTGGCATTGACCCTTATTCATCTCGTCAGCATTCCCGTCACAAATACTTCGGTGAATCCGGCCCGCAGTACCGGGCCCGCGTTGTTTGTCGGCGGCTGGGCCATCAAACAGCTTTGGCTTTTCTGGATCGCACCGCTGGTCGGCGCCGTGATCGCCGGAGTTGTACATCGAACGCTGGTCGCTGAGACACCAGAAGAAGCGGTGGAACCGGCTTTGGCCCGAACCGTGACGCCATAGATTGAATCTGTATCCCTTCTCCATTTTGCGAGAAGGGCCGGGGATGAGGGCCTGCGGCTCGAATCCAACACGAGATGTGTCGGTGAGAGATGACTTCGCTCGGAGAGCGAATTCATCTCTCACTAAAGTCAACTTTATTGCTTCATAGCGCAGACCCTCACCATAACCCTCTCCCAGAGGGAGAGGGCATCACCCCTGTC
>DATANL010000552.1:0-7177 GCA_036266295.1 Pyrinomonadaceae bacterium
GTCGACTACTTCATCAAGAACCGCACCAAGCAGTTGAATCCGTAACTACGTCGTACCCTGTTCGGCCGGAGCATAGGCCTCCGGCCGTCGTCACGATCAGAAGGAGTTTTAATCATGGGAATGCAAGCTGGCGGTGGTGGCGGGCTGCAATCTGAAATTAACGTCACGCCGATGGTCGATATCATGCTGGTGCTGCTGATCATCTTCATGGTGGTCACGCCGTTCCTGCAGCAAGGTATCACGGTCGCAATCCCGCGCGACCTCCGCAATCCGGACGAAGACCAGAACATCAACAAAGAAAGCGCAGTCATCATCTCGGTCCCGAAAGACAGTGAGTACTATCTCGGCAAGAAGAAGGTCAATATTGAAGATCTGAAGTCTGCGGTCGAGAAGGCACTGTCGACGAAGAAGGAAGAAGACAAGATCGTCTATATCAAGAGCGGCATCGACGTCAGCTATGGTGAGGTGGTCAGGGTCATTAACGCGGTCCGGGAAAAGGGCGTGGACAAGATAGGTTTGGTCGCCGATAAGAAGAAGGGCAAGGCTGCGGCGGCCGCTCCGGCGTCCTAGAAAACAGAAGCCTTCCGCCATGGCGGGTGGGTAATAGAGCGAGGGTAATCTTATGGCAATGGGTGGTAGCGCCAATCGCGCCGTTCCTTATATCAACGTTACACCACTGATCGACGTGCTGCTGGTGTTGCTGATCATCTTCATGGTGGTGACGCCTCTGCGTCCAAGCCGCTTCAAGGCGGACATTCCGACGCAGCGAGATCCAAACGAAGATGTCAGTAAGCTGAAGCCGAACCCGCTGACTTTGGTGGTTTCGATTTCGACGGACCTCCAGTTGAAACTGAATACCGAAGTGATGGGCTCGGTCAACGATCCCAGCGCGCTGGCGGCAAAACTGCAACAGACATTTCAACAGCGCAAGGAACAGCACGCTTACAAATACGGAATGGAAGGCGCGACGAATCTTCCGGAAGATCAGCGGATTGAGAAGACTGTATTCGTCAAAGCGCCGCGGGCTTTGCACTATGGCGACGTCGTAAAAGTGATTGACGCCATCAAGGGCGCCGGCGCGAATCCGGTTGGTTTGCAGGTCGACGATCTGCCGTAGTAACACTCTGACGATTTTTCGCCCGGCGGTTCCTTTGAAGCGCAAACCTGCCTGTGATGGGACCCCGGGCCTATCCTTTATTAACGGAGCTAATAGAATGAAATTCTCCTGGTCCCGGATCGGCGCGACAGCGATTCTGGGTTTGTTTGTCGCCGCCTCTGCGGGCTGTACCTTGGCCAATAAGATCAGAGCCAAGAACGAACTGAACGAAACTGCCAAGTCTTACAAAGAAGGGCGCTTCGAAGATGCCGAACAGCACGCCAAGAAAGCCTTGGCTCTGGATCCATCAAATCCCACTGCGCCGATTTTCATCGCCCGCGTCATTCACCAACAATATAAGCCGGGTGTAGATCAGCCGGACAACATTCAACGCGCGCGCGACGCGATTGATGCGTACCAGCGTGTCCTGCAAAAAGATCCAAACAACGAAGAGGCCTACAAGGCCATCTCGGTGCTGTATGCGGCGATCAAGGACGAGAAGAATTTGCGCGATTGGATTATGAAGCGGGCCGGCGATGGCAGTCAGCCGCCCGAAAAGCGCGCTGAGGCGTACGCGATTCTGGCCGGCAAGGACTGGGATTGTTCCTACAAGGTGACTGAGCTGGCTGACTACAAGAGTACCTCGACCGAGGGTGGCTCGGCGAAGGTCACCTACAAGAAGCCCGAACAAAAGGAATTCGACCGAATTCAGAAATGTGTCGTCCAGGGACTTGAGGAAGCCGAGACGGCGATCAAGTTTGATCCTAATACTGAATCCGGCTGGTCCTACAAGGCTAACCTCCTGCTGGAGGCGGCCAAACAGGCCGAGATGGACGGCAAGGCCGACCAGAAGACGACCTACGAGAAACAGGCAAAGACCGCACAGGAACGGGCCGGCAAGTTGTCCGAAGAGCGTCGCAAGAAAGAGGAGGCCGCTGAAGCTGCCGCCGGAACGCCGACGCCCTAGCTAGAGATTAGAGTCTAGAGATTAGAGGTCAGAAGTTAGTTCTTTGCTAACTTCTGGCCTTTGTGTTTATTCCAAAGTTGCTAAACATCAAATCGCTCCGCCCCATCATCTTCAAAGCGCTAACCCAGACTCGTTCAGGCGCTACGCCACCTATTGCTATAATGGCAGAGGTTACAGTTAGACGGTAGTATCGGTTTTTCTAACCTCTGATCTCTAATCTCTGACCTCTGCTTTCCTATGATTCGCATTGAAGACATCTGCGATAAGGTCCGGCGGAATCATCCGCAAGCGGATCTCAATATGCTGCGACGCGCTTATCTTTTTTCAGCGCGTGAGCATCGCGGACAAAAGCGCGCTTCCGGCGAATCATACCTGGTCCATCCCCTCGAAGTAGCGAATATTCTGGCGGACATGCGTCTGGACGCGGTGTCCGTTTCGACCGGCCTGCTCCACGATGTGGTCGAAGACACGCTCGTCGATACCAACACCATTCGCGATTATTTCGGCGAAGAAGTTGCGCACCTGGTTGAAGGCCTCACCAAGATAGCCCACATCAGCAAGCTCAGCCGTGAGGAACAGCAGGCGGAAAATGTCCGCAAGATGCTGCTCGCGATGGTTGATGACGTGCGCGTGGTGCTGGTCAAGCTGGCTGATCGCCTGCACAACATGCGCACGCTGGAGTTCCTCAGTGCCGACAAGCGCCGGCGCATCGCGCAAGAGACGATGGACATCTACGCGCCGATTGCGCATCGCCTGGGCATGGGTAAATTGCGTGGCGAGCTGGAAGATCTCGCCTTCAAGAATCTCCATCCGGATGACTATCGCGAAATAACTTCGCAACTGGAAAAACGACGCGCCGCGAACGAAGCCTTTCTGAACGACATCACTTCGACGATTGAACAGAAGATGCGCGAGGCCGACGTTCCGTTTGTGCGAGTTGAAGGCCGCGTCAAGCGAATCTATTCCATCTGGAAAAAACTAAACGCCCAGGAGATCGATATCGATCAAGTTTACGATCTGGTGGCCGCGCGGGTGATTACTCCGAACGAGATTCGGCATTGTTACGCCGCGCTGGGCGTGATTCATAACGGCTGGAAACCCGTTCCGGGCCGGTTCAAGGATTGGATTGCGACGCCGCGCGATAATCTCTATCAATCGTTGCACACGTCCGTGATTGGTCCGAAGGGCCAGCCGTTCGAGGTCCAAATTCGCACCGAGCAAATGCACCTGGTCGCCGAAGAGGGCGTGGCCGCGCACTGGAAATACAAGGAAGGTAAGCGGGGCGCGCACGACGATGACGAAGCTCTGAAGGTCCTGCGCTCACTGGTTGAATGGACGCAGGAAGTGAAAGATTCGCGCGAGTTCATCGACGCGCTCAAACTGGATCTTTATCCGAAAGACGTCTACGCGTTCACGCCGATGGGCAAGGTCATTCAGCTGCCGCGCGGCGCTACGCCGGTCGACTTTGCCTTCATGATTCACTCTGAGGTCGGCAACACCTGCACCGGCGCGCGCCTCAACGGGCGGATGGTGCCTTTGCGGACCATGATTCAAAACGGCGACGTGGTGGAAATCATTCGCAGCCAGAATGCGCATCCATCGCGTGACTGGCTTAACTTCGTAGTTACTTCGCGCGCGCGAAATCGCGTACGGCACTGGGTGGCCGAACAGCAACGCGCCGAGTCGATCGAGATTGGTCGCAAGTTGCTGGAGAAAGAAGCAGGTCGCTTTCAGCTTTCGGTCAAGAAGATGCTGGCGGACAGCAATGGAGACCTGAAAAAGATCGCCAACGAATACGGTTATGGCCGCACTGATGATTTGCTCGCGGCCATCGGCTATGGCAAGACCGTGCCGCGCAATGTAATTGCCAAATACCTGGGACCGGAAAAATTTGAAGCGCTCGATAATCAGAAGGAATCGCGTCTGCGCAGCGGCGTGCGCGCGGTTAAGCGATTCATCACCGGCGACGATGCGATCGTAGTGCGCGGCGTCGAAGACCTGATGGTTAACCGGGCGCGTTGTTGCAACCCGCTGCACGGCGAGCCCATCATCGGCTACATCACCCGCGGGAAGGGCGTCGCCGTCCATACGGCGCAGTGCAAGAACGTCAAGCAGTTGATGATCAATCCGGAACGCATCGTCTCGGTTGAGTGGGCTTCGAAACCTGAGAAGACTGCTTACGCGGTGAAGTTGCTGGCCGTGACCGAGAATCGCACCGGTATGATTGCCGGAATTACGGGTGCGATCTCTGACATGAAAACCGGTATTCGCGATGCGCGTGCTTCAGTCGGGCCGGATCAAAAAGGCCGAATCGAAGTGACCGTGGAAGTGTTCGATGTGAAGCACCTCGATAAAGTGATGAGTTCGGTGAAGAGTGTGTCGGGCGTGCTGGACGTTGAGCGTCTGCAAGGCGCGGCTTAAAAATCAGAAGCAGTACGCCGTAAAGACATGCGCCGCCTTCGGCGTTCAGCCTAATGCTTCCTGTCGCCGTCCGTGTCGTAAACCTCAATTTTCTCTGAATAAGGTTTTATTTGCTCGTTGATTTCGGCGGCGTCACCCACGATCACGATCGCGGCGCTGTCGGGAGTGACGTATTTTTCGGCGACCGCCAGAATCTCGTCGGTCGTAACGGCGCTCACACGCTCGCGATAGGTGCGCAGATAGTCGTCGGGCAGACCGAACATCTTGTTGTTCACTAATTGATCGATCAGACCATCCTGCGTTTCAATGCGGATGGGAAAAACGCCGGTGAGATACGATTTGGCGTTGGTGATCTCATCCTGCGAGACGGCTTCATTCCTGATCCGATCAAGTTCATAGAAGAACTCGTGGAGTGATGCACCGGTCACTGCCGTGCGCACTTCGGCCGTTGCGCGAAACGTGCCGGCCAATTTCCGTGCGTCCAGGTTTGAATAAGCGCCGTAGGTATAACCCTTGTGCTCGCGCAGGTTCATGAACAATCTGGACGAGGCGTTGGCGCCCAGGATCGTGTGCATCAGCAGCAATGGAAAATAGTCAGGGCTGGTGCGAGTGATCGCTTCGTTGACGATGACGATGTTGGACTGCGCGGACCCGGGACGATCGACAAGATAGATCGTGCGCTCGCTTCGTTTCGGCAGCGCCGGCGAACTCAGTTGCGGAATCGGTCCCTGCGGCCATTGCGCGAACAAGTCTTCGATCTGCGCGGTGAGCGACTCGCTATCAAAGTCCCCGACGACCAGCAGCACTCCATTGTTCGGAATGAACATCGAACGGCGGAACGACAGCAAATCGTCGCGCGTCAAGGCGTCGAGCATCTGTTCGGTGGGCGAAATAATGGAGTAAGGGTGGTCGCCGAACATCACCTTCGCCATGCGCTCAGACGCGAGAAATCCCGGCTGCGCGCGCTGTTGAATTAACAGTTGCTTCGTATTTTCACGCGCCAGGTCGACTTCGTTCTGCGGGAAAGTTGACCGCAACGTAACGTCGGCGATCAGGTCAAAAATCTCCGCGGCGTAAATCGAAAGTGAAGAGGCTGCGACCGTCGTAAAATCTGACGCCGAGCCGATTGAAAGCGTCGCCCCCAATCGCTCGATTTCTTCGGCAATCTGCCGGCTCGTCCGCGTGTCGGTTCCCTCAGAGACCAGGTGCGTCATCATGTCGGTTAAGCCCGGCAGGTGCGAAGGATCGTGCGCATCACCCGAACGAAATGCGACGCGGAAGCTTATGATCGGCAGTCGCTTGTCCTCGATCATCACGAGCTCAAGGCCGTTCGCCAGTCTCGTTTGCACCGCATCAGGAATATTAAGGTCACGCGGCGCGAGCGGCGGCGGCATATTCCGGCGAAAGTTTTCAGCTTGAAGATTTCCGTTCATTGGTCGCAAAGAGACGTCAGATTAATTTGATTCGGGTCGCTGCTCCTGCAGCGAAGAGACCGGGGCCGCGGCCGGAGATTCATCCGAGCTTGGAGGAACTTGTGGCAGCGGCGCAGTCGGCTGGTCCGCGACGCCGGGTTCTTGTGGCTCGGCCGGGGCGGCTTCATCGGCGCCGGGCACAATATCCAGCAGCACCCGATTATCGTTATCGAGGAATTGCGCGACCGCGTCGCGGATGCGATCGGCAGTCACGTCCAGGTAGTTCTGCAAATCGGTATTGAACAACTCCGGGTCGTTGTCATAGAGGGTATATTCAGCGATTTGCTGGGCGCGAAACAGAGAGGATTGCCGGCTGCGCACGGCGGCGTTGAAGAGATTGTTGCGCAGCTTTTCCATCTCTTCGTCGCTGGGCCCATCGGTGGCCAACTGGTGAATCTCGGCGAAAATTGCCTCGCGAATTTGATTGCCATCGTGGTCGGGTTTGGGAATGACGACGATGAACAAACCTGATGGACCGCGACGCTCATCGATGCCGCCTTGAATCTGCACCACCGATTCTTCGCCTTTGACCAGTTTCTGATAGAGGCGCGCGCTCTCACCTTCAAAAAGCAGATGGCTCGCCAGCGACAATGCGTAGAACTCGGCAGTTCGGCGCGGCGGAACTTTCCAGCCCAGGGCGAATGCGGGCACGGGAGCTAATTTGTCAAAATATGTATCACGATTCACTGCGACCGCCGTTGGTTCATCGACATCGACCGGCGGCGACGCGGGCTGACTGGCAATCGTGGCGAAATATTTATTTACCAGAGCGCGCGCTTCCTGGTCGTCGAAGTCGCCGGCTATCGAGAGCACCGCGTTGTTGGGCGCATAGTAAATGCGGAAGAACTCGCGGATGTCGTCTACGGTAGCGGCGTCGAGATCTTCCATTGAACCAATCGTCGAATGCGCGTTCGCCGGATTCTTAAAGCTCATTTCGAACAGTCGCAGAAAACCGTTCACGTACGGCTGATTATCATATCTGAGGCGCTTCTCTTCCTTGACGGCTTCGCGTTGGTTGTCGAGATTCTCCTGCGTCACCGCCAGCGATCGCATGCGATCGCTCTCCAACCAGAGCGCCAGCGGCAATTGGCTCGCGGGCAGCGTTTCGAAATAGTTAGTGCGCTCGCTCGACGTGGTTCCGTTCATGGTGCCGCCGGCATTTGAAATGTATTGGAAATGCGCGGCCTTCGGCACATTCTCAGAGCCTTGAAACATCATGTG
>DATANL010000553.1:0-3249 GCA_036266295.1 Pyrinomonadaceae bacterium
TCCCGTTCGAAGACATGGTTGCCGAGGAAGAGTTCGAAGAACTGATCGCTACCGATGCCGACGATATCGAAGTGCCGCGCGCTCCGGTCGTCACGGTCATGGGTCACGTCGATCACGGCAAGACTTCATTGCTGGATGCCATTCGCACGACCGACGTCGCCGGCGCTGAGGCCGGCGGTATCACCCAGCACATCGGCGCGTACAGCGTCCACGTGCCCAGCCCGGACAATCCGGAAGAGAAAAGACGAGTGGTCTTTCTCGATACGCCGGGCCACGAAGCGTTCACGCTCATGCGTGCGCGCGGCGCGAAGGCGACCGACGTGGTCGTGCTGGTGGTCGCCGCCGACGACGGTGTGATGCCGCAGACGATTGAAGCGATCGAACACTCGCGGGCCGCGGGCGTTCCAATCGTAGTTGCCATTAATAAAGTCGATAAGCCCGACGCCAATCCGGATCGCGTGCGCCAGGAACTCTCGCAGCAGGGACTGAACGCCGTGGCCTGGGGCGGCGAAACGGAAATGGTCGAGGTTTCGGCGAAGAAGAAACAGAACCTCGAGACGTTGCTCGAAACTATTTTGCTGACCGCGGACATTTTGAATCTGCGCGCCAGCACGACGCGCCTGGCCTCGGGAGTGGTGCTCGAAGCGAAACTCGATCGCGGCCGCGGCGCGGTGGCGACGGTGTTGGTGCAGCAAGGCACTCTGCGTTCGGGCGACCCGTTCATCATCGGCCAAATCTTCGGCAAGGTCCGCGCCATGTTCAATGACCGCGGCGAACCGATAGCGGAAGCCGGACCGGCAACGCCGGTGGAAGTGCTGGGATTGCAGGGCGTGCCGCAGGCCGGCGAGAACTTCCAGGTAGTGGCCGACATCAGCAAGGCGCAGTCGATCTCGAGTCACCGTCAGTCCGTCGAACGTCAGCGCACGCTCGTTAAGACAACCAAGCGCGGTATCGAAGCGCTCGGCGAGACTGACGTGAAGGAATTGCTCGTCATCATCAAGGCCGACGTGCAGGGTTCTGTCGAAGTTTTGAAATCGACTCTGCAGAAGATGTCGACCGAGCGGGTGAAAGTGAAAGTCATCCGTTCAGGTGTGGGCGCGATTACCGAATCTGACGTCCTGCTCGCTTCAGCGACACAGGCCGGCGCTACCTCGAGCGCAGTCGTCATCATCGGCTTTAACGTGCGGCCCGAGTCGCGCGCCAATGACCTGGCGAAACAGGAAAGCGTCGACATCCGGCTGCACTCGATCATTTACAAGGTCGAGGAAGAAATTAAGGCCGCGATGATCGGCATGCTCGAGAAGATCGAGAGAGAGAAGATTCTGGGCAAAGCCGATGTCCGCGAAGTCTTCCGAGTGCCGCGCATCGGCGCAGTTGCCGGTTGCATGGTCATTGATGGCACGATCCGGCGGAACGCGCGCGCGCGTCTGATTCGCGACGGTGTCGTGACGTGGGAAGGCGGCATCGCCTCGCTGCGCCGCTTCAAGGACGACGTCTCGGAAGTGCGCGAAGGCTTCGAGTGCGGTATCGGCCTCGAGAACTTCAACGACGTAAAGGTCTCCGATCAGATCGAGGCCTACATCATCGAGAAGGTCGCGGCAACGGAATTGTAGTAGCACAGACTTTAAGTCTGTGTCGCCGAGTTGAAATCACAGACTGAAGTCTGTGCTACCTATGCATCGACCAGAGCGCATCGCCGATACTTTGCGTGAAGAGATTACGCAGATCGTGGGTTATGAACTCGAAGACCCGCGCCTGACATCGGTCACGGTCACCGACGTACGCGTGGCCGACGATCTGCGGGACGCCAGCGTTTATGTCACGGTCGCCGGTGACGAGGAAGAACACGCCAAGGCCTTGCGGGCTTTACAACACGCAGCGCCGTACGTGCGCAAGCAACTTGGCTTTGCGTTGAATTTGCGGCATACTCCCGCGCTTCACTTCGTCCGCGATACTGTCGAAGAGAATGCGTCGCGAGTCGATGCGTTACTGGACGAAATTGAGAAAGGACAGTAGCACAGACTTCAGTCTGTTCTCTGTAGTAATCACAGACTGAAGTCTGTGCCACGAAATGTTAAGTCAAGTAGTTGAATTAATTGAAAAGAAAGATCGCTTTGCGATTACCTCTCACGTAAGACCTGACGGTGACGGTCTCGGTTCCTCCCTGGGTCTCTTCTGGCTGCTCAAGTCCCTGAACAAAGAAGTCGAAGTCGTCATGCGCGACCCGGCGCCGCACGCGTACCAGCAATTGCCGGGCGCCGATTCGATTCGCGTGGCCCCGCTGGTCGGCGACCATTTCGATGCCGTCTTCGTGATCGAATGTTCGGACGTCGATCGCCCCGGGCTCGACGACCTCAAAGATCAATTGGTGGTGAATATCGATCATCACTCGACCACTGAATTGTTCGGACATATCAACTGGATCGATTCCACCGCGGCGGCGGTCGGCGAGATGATCTACAACCTGTGCAAGGCGACCGGCGGCCGCGTCACCAAAGAAATTGCCGAGTGCGTCTACACCGCCTTGCTCACCGATACTGGTTCGTTTCATTACTCGAACACCACTGAGCGCACCTTCAAGATCGCATCTGAACTCGTGCGCATCGGCGTCAAGCCCGCCAAAACGGCGGAAGCGATTTTCGGCAGCTACGAATGGCCCAAGATCGAACTGCTCAGCCACGTCCTCTCCACGGCGAAGCGCGATGCGACGGGCCACGTCGCCTGGATGTGGCAAACCATCGCCATGCAGGAAAAGACGCGCGCCGCCGAAGAAGACGCCGACGGTTTCGTCAATTACCCACTCGCCGTCGGCGAAGTCGAGGCCACTGCGCTCTTCAAAGAAACCGCACCCGGCATTTATCGCACCAGCCTGCGCTCGAAAGGTGACGTTAATGTCGCCAAGATTGCGGAGCAATTCGGCGGCGGCGGTCACCGCAACGCCGCCGGTTGCACGCTCAAGGGCAACTGCGAACAGATCGAGCAGCAGGTTATCCCGCTAATGCAGGACGCGATCAAGCGATCGAACGGGCTGAAGGATCTCACCGAAGACGCACTCAAGTAGGAAGTAGATAGTAGCAAGTAGGTAGTAGGTCACGGCAAATGGACACCCGCCAAAATCGAAGACCTTTGAAGACGTTGAGTTATGGAAGAGAGCTCACGCCTGGGTGCTCGAAGTTTATCGTTTCACCGAAGGATTTCCCAAGCACGAGATGTTCGGGCTTACGTCACAATTAAGACGGGCCGCGGTTT
>DATANL010000554.1:0-10374 GCA_036266295.1 Pyrinomonadaceae bacterium
AGAATGCCTTGACGTCTTCGACTGACGCGGCGTTGAGATCTTCCATCGAGCCGACTGTGTCGTGCTTGTAGCCGAAATTGTCGTACATCAGCTCCTGCTGCACTTCGCCGCTCTTACCGTAAGCGGCATTGTCCAGGCCAATGCGACGCTCTTCCTGCACGGCGTTGCGCTGGTTGTCGAGGTTCTCCTGAGTCACGGCGAGACTGCGCATGCGATCGGCTTCGAGGAACAGAGCCAATTCAAGTTGGTTCGCCGGCATTGCTTCAAAATAATTTGTCCGGTCCTCGTTCGTCGTGCCGTTCATACTGCCGCCGTTATTCAGCACGAGCATGAAATGTTCGGCCTTGCCGATATTCTCTGAGCCTTGAAACATCATGTGCTCGAAGAGATGCGCGAAGCCGGTGCGACCGGGCTTTTCATTGCGCGAGCCGACGTTGTAGGTGACGTTCACGGCGATCACCGGCGCGTTGTGGTCTTCGACCGTAATCACGCGCAGGCCGTTGGCGAGCCGCGTCTCTTTCAAGTCAACCTGCGGATTCCGGCTTTGGGCCAGTGCACTGCCGGCGAAAGCCAGGAGCAGCGCCGCGCCCAGAACTTTTATGTGCAGTCTCATACTGAAACTCCTGAATGGATTTGTGCGATAGGACGTTGATTGTTTAGGTTAGAACCGCCGTTTTCCGGATCAAATCGTGACGACAGCCCCATTTGGACGGCTGTGAATCTATGCTGGCGATGACCTTAAGTCAAGCTGGGAGCCGGCAATTGCAAAAGCGATTTTTCATAGGAAATCAGCCAACCGCATAGCCTCTCAGGCCATCCAAGAGCACGCCCAAGGTTGCTCCAGGTTGTCCGGCGACGCCGTCCAGAGGCGACGGCGAAACCGGGCAGCCAACGCCGCGACGCCTCTCCGGCTGGCTGTCCAACGACAAGGCGAAATATACTGTTGCCCAATATCACTATGCTGACATCAAGATCGCTCTCTCTGAGTATCGCCACTTTGTTTCTGATCGCGTTTGGCGGGTCGACGGCGTTTGCGCAGCCGGCCGCCGGATCGAAATTCGACGTCACCAATTATCGAATCGAGACACAACTGAATCCTGACGAGCATACGCTGCGCGCCGGCGCGGACATTACGTTTGTGCCGCAGGAGCCGACGCGTTCGATCGTATTCGAGTTGAATGGCTCGCTGCACGTCGACGGTGTCGAGAAAGACGGCAAGGCGCTAACGGGCATCGTGCAGGACGCAGTGGGCGCAGGAGCGGCGGGTCCGAACGTCAGAATCGACCTGGGCCAGGTTATTCCCGCAAATCAGCCGGCGACGGTGCGCATTCGTTGGAGCGGCGCGTTGACCTCCCCCGAAGGGGGACCGCTGGCGAATAAACGGCTCGCGTACGTCGGGCCGGAAGGTTCTTACCTGATGTATGCGTCGCGTTGGTTTCCCTTCCACGACTATGCTGCGGACCGCGCGACCTCGGACATCACGATTATTGTGCCGACGGGAATTACCGTGGGCGGGATCAGCGATGAGCCGGTCACCCCGCAAGTCGACAAGGCCGGCGTCACGCGCTTTCGTTTCGTCAACAAACAGCCGGTGCTGGTCGGCAATTTCGTCGCGGGCCAGTACGTCACCAAGTCGCTGCGTATGGGCAAATACGAATTGCAGTTTTTCGTGAAGCCCGGCAGCGAAAACCGCATCACGAACTTTGGCGAATTGATGGGCCGCGCGCTTGAGTTCTATACGAGTGAGTACGGCGATCCTTCCTTCGGAACACGTCTGGTCGTGGCGCAGACTGATGACGAGACGATGGAGACTTACTCGGGACCAGGAATGATTTTCCTGGCCTCGAAGATTTTCGATTCGACTCACGGAGCGACCGCCGAACGGCTGCAACGCGAAGTCGCTTATCAATGGTGGGGAGAGACCGTCGGTTTGAAATCGTTCGACGATGCGTGGATCTCACAGGGACTTGCTGAATGGAGCGCGTTTGCTTTGCGCGAATCAATCCTGAATGGAGCCGCGCTCGATTCCGCTCAACGCGAGGAACAGGAACGCGCGCTGACTTTCGAGCAAACATCTTCGATCGTACGCGCGCCCTCAGCGCTCGACGATCAATCGGCGGCGTATCAATCGATCGTCTACTACAAAGGCGCGATGGTGTTTCGCATGCTGCGCGAGACTCTGGGCAAACAGCAGTTCACGCAATTGATGCGGAAGTACCTGGAGCAGTATCGCAACAAGAACGCGTCCATCGACGACTTCGAACGGCTGGCCAATCAGGTTGCCGGCCGCAACCTGCGCTATTTCTTCGCGCAATGGGTCGAAGGCACCGGCGTGCCGGAATTCAGCGTTGATTATCAAATCATCCGCACGCGCAGCGGAAAGTTTCGGACGCGCGGCACGCTGCGACAGAACTTTGACAATCTCAAGATGCCGGTCGACATCACGCTGCATTCCGAGGGCGACTCGCAAACCAAGACGATCTATCTCGACGGGCGCAGCGAAGATTTCGACTTTGAATCACAGGGCCAGCCGATCAGCGCGGAAGTCGATGCGAGTGACAAGATCCTGCGCATGTCCGACGATTTGAAAATTTCAATCGTGGCGCGACGCGGCATCGAACTTTTCAAAGAGGGCCAGTATGCCGAAGCCCAACAGCAACTCGAAGGCGCGTTGAAGCTCGACCGCAACAACGCGTGGATTTACTACAACCTCGGTCTGGTTTATTTCGAACAAAAGAACTGGCAGATGGCGCTGGACCAGTTCCAGGCCGCACTCGACGCCGCCAGCAGTAAGCCGGCGTGGATCGACACCTGGGCGCGCATCAAGCGCGGCAACGCTTATGACGCTCGCGGCGATCGAGCCAAGGCCGTGAATGAATATCAAAAAGCGGTGCAGGCCGGCAGCGACTATGACAATGCTCAGGCCGTTGCCAGGAAATACATGGCCACGCCGTTCGACCCAAAGACCCCCGAGCAGGCTCAGAACACTCCGGGCGATTTCTGATTAAGAATCGGCCTGTGCTCGAAACTATTTGCGGCCCTTCCCGGACCGCGGTAGAATTCGTTCGTTCCTCCGAAACAGCGAAGTACATCGCAATTCTCGCGCGAACCGGTTGATTTCCCACTCACGACCGATCGTTTAGACGGCGCACTTGTGCGCCGAGCGCGCGGCGGATCAGTCCGTCGTCTAAACGAAACCCATTTGCGTTTACGCGATCAAAAGTCTGCGTAGAACCTGATCGATGACAATTGCGGAACTGACACTCGCTTTCGAGAAGCTCTACGGCGCTCAGCCACGCATATATCGCGCGCCCGGCCGCGTTAATCTGATCGGCGAGCACACCGACTACAACGAAGGTTTCGTGATGCCGGTCGCGATTAACTTCTCGACGTTTGTGGCCATCGGCAAACGCGACGATCACACTCTCAAAATCCACTCAGACACTTTCAAAGAAGACGCTACCGTCGACTTGTCGCAGCCGCCCGCGCGCAAACGGAAACATTGGAGTGATTATCCCGTGGGGGTGGCGATCAAACTTCAGGAAGCTGGATATGCGATCTCTGGAGCAGACCTATTTGTGCACGGTGAAGTTCCCCTGGGTTCCGGGCTCAGCTCGTCGGCCGCCCTCGAAGTCTCGACCGCATTGGGACTGATGGATATTTCCGCACAGGAAATTGATCGGCTTCAGCTGGCAAAGATTTGCCAGAAAGCCGAGAACGAATTTGTTGGCGCGCGCACGGGACTGATGGACCAGTTCATCGCCTGCTTCGGTAAAGCAGCCAATGCGGTCATGCTTGACTGCCGTTCGTTGCAGTCGCAGGCGTTGCCGATTCCCAAACAGGCCAGGCTGGTGGTCTGCAATACGATGGTCAAGCATGAACTGGCGTCAAATGAATACAATGCGCGCCGCGAAGAATGTGAGCAGGGTGTGCGCGTCCTCTCGCGGCACTTGCCGCAGGTGAAATCGCTGCGTGACGTTTCGGTCGATGACCTTACCAGGTTCAGAGAGGAACTGGGCGAAGTTGTCTTCAAACGCTGCCGGCACGTTACCACCGAAAACGATCGCGTGCGCGGCGCGGCCGATGCGCTGCAGCGACGCGACCTCAAGAGTTTTGGACAGCTAATGTACAAGTCGCATGAGAGTCTTCGCGACGATTACGAAGTCAGTTGCCGTGAGCTGGACGTGCTCGTGAAACTCGCAAGACAGATCGAAGGGGTGTTTGGCGCCCGTATGACGGGCGGCGGTTTCGGCGGCTGCACGGTAAACCTGGTCGCCGCATCAACCCTCGACGAATTCAAACGAGCAATCAAAGACGGTTACGCCGCCGCGACGCAACGCGATCCGGAAGTTTACGTCTGCACCGCAGCCGACGGCGCGGAACGCGTGCAATAGGTTGAGAGAAGCCCAACCGTAAGGACGCCACCTGTGTTAAAGTTGCCGTCTGAAACAGTCGACAACCCTTATGAAACTCTGCCAATTCAAAGCCAAAGAACCACCGCAGCAAAGACTCGGTATCCTGATCGGCGAGGACGTCGTGTGCGATGTTTCAGAATTAGCGCGCGCGGTTAAGAGCGCGGGCAGCGACGTGGCTGAGTGGCTGCTTGCAGCAAACAGCACCTTGAGCGTGATCAATCGTGGGTCTGAGGCGATTCAGGAAATCGCTTCGCTGCTTGATGACGGTGGGCCACCTGCCGGCCGCGGACAATCGACGGCGTACCCTCTCAATTCGATCGATTTCTTACCGGCCGTTTATCCCGGCAAGATCATGGCGATTGGGCGCAACTATGCCGAACACGCTTCTGAAGGTGGTGCGGACCTGCCGAAAGCGCCGCTGCTTTTCAACAAATTGCCGAACGCCCTGAGCTCGCACGGCGCGTCGATCGTGTTGCCGTCAATCAGCGAACAAGTGGATTTTGAAGCAGAACTCGCGGTCGTCATCGGCCGGCGCGCCAAACAAGTCAGTGAGGCCGGCGCGCTCGATTACATATTTGGTTACTCGTTAATCAACGATGTCAGCGCGCGGGACTTGCAGTTCGGTGACGGTCAGTGGACGCGCGGCAAAAGTCTCGACACGTTTGCGCCGCTCGGTCCGTTCATCACGACGCGCGATGAGATCGACGATGTTCAGTCGCTCAAGATTGAAGGTGTGCTGAATGGCCAGGTGATGCAGTCGTCGAATACTTCGAAGATGATCTTCAAGATCGCGCACCTCGTTTCGTACCTTTCACAGGGCATTACGCTCGAGCCCGGCGATGTGATTGCGACCGGCACGCCGGATGGCGTCGGCATCTTCCGTAAGCCGCCCGTGCTTCTGAAAGCCGGCGATGTGTTTGAAGTGAAGATTGAAAAGCTGGGCACGCTGCGCAATCCGGTGGTGGCAGCGAATTGATTGTGTCAGAAGCCCGACCGTAAGGGAGGGCAACTTATTCCAGCAGGCTGGCTGATAATGCCAAGTTGCCCTCCCTTACGGTCGGGCTTCTGACACGCTTTCATCTATCGATGCGCATCTGGATCGATCTCGCCAATTCTCCCCACGTTCCTTTTTTCCATGCATTGAGTCCGAGATTTATTGAAAGCGGACATGCGGTGGAGATCACTGCGCGTGACTTTGCGCAGACCGTTGAGCTGGCCGCCAAAGCCGGCATGATGGCGCATGTCATCGGCGGGCACGGCGGCGGATCGATTGCCGGCAAAGCTGGAAATCTTTTGGGACGCGCGTCGGCTTTGCGCAAATGGGCCCGTAGTCGGGGCATCGATCTCGCCGTCAGTCACAATTCCTACGCGCAAATCGCGGCCGCGGCGGCGCTGGGCATCAGCAGCGTGACGTTAATGGACTACGAGCATCAACCGGCGAACCATTTTGCGTTTCGCACCGCGTCGCGCGTAATTGTGCCGGCCTCTTTTCCCCACTCGGACCTGGTGAAGTTTGGCGCCACAGCTCGCAAAGTAAAGCGTTATCACGGCACGAAAGAAGATGTGTATCTGGCCGATTTCATTCCCGATCCTTCCTTCGTCGAGACATTGCGCAAAATGAATATTGCGAGCGATGATGTGCTCGTCGTGGCGCGGCCGCCGGCCCGCGAAGCTCTCTATCATCGGTTCGAGAACGAGCTGTTCGACGAGTTGATTACACATTTGAATTCACAGACAGCGAGCAGGATTGTCATGCTGCCGAGGTCAGCGGCGCAGCGCGAGAATTATGAAAAGCGCGCGATGGCTAACCTGATCGTTCCGCGAGATGTTCTCGACGGCGCAAACCTGATTGCTGCGGCTGACCTGGTTGTGAGCGCCGGCGGCACCATGAATCGCGAAGCTGCGGCGCTGGGAGTCCCCGCGATCAGCGTCTATGCAGGCAAGTGGGCCGCGATTGACGAACAGCTGATTCGCGAAGGACGTCTCCGGCGAGTCAGTTCGCGTGAGGAGGTCGAGCGCGTGGTCGCAGAAAAAAAGTCAGGTTTGAATATGCGCCGGGCAACGACGGTGCTTGATGAAGTTGTAAATTTGATTCTGGAATAAAAGATAGACCAAAAAACTTTCGCGATGAAAGCCGAAACCTTCGTCACCGACTTCACTAACGCGAGTGCCGTGCGCGTACCGGCGCGCGCCCCGCGTTGGGTGGTGCCGCTGGTGAAGCTTGGGCTCTTGCTTGGTGACGCGACGCTCGCGCTGGCCTGTTTTGTGGCGGCCTTCTACGTGCGCCACTACCAATCGATTATTCATCAAAGCGCCGGCGGCTCGTTGAGTTGGAGTCATGACTTTGCACCTTACGCCGTGCTGTTGCCGTTGATTATTCCCATTCGGCTGCTGTTGCTTCGTTACTACGATCTCTATCGCGTGCGCGGAGAATTTTCAGTCGTCGACGATATCGCCAGCGTCTTCAAAGCCACGGCGATCAGTTCGTTGTTGATCGTCGCGGCAGCGTTTATGTATCGCGGCGGCGTCGCGTTTCGCACCTTCTCATATTCGCGTGGAATCTTTCTTTTGGATTTTGTGCTGGTCTTCGTGACTATCAGCGCGATGCGCATGGCGTTTCGTACCGGACAGATAATGGTGCGGAGGCGCGGCATCAACCTGATTCCGACCTTGATTGTCGGACGCGGCGCCGAGGCGGCCCTGTGCATCCGCGAAATGCGCGCGCGGCCTGAGCTCGGCTACCGCGTGATCGGCATCGTCGATAACCAGCGCGCGGACGTTCTGGCCGGCGCCAGTTTCGAAGGTGTACCGGTGATCGGCAGCATGGAAACCCTGCCCGAGGCGATTCGTGAATCGCGCGCGAATGAAGTAATCATCTCGGATCCGAACGTACCCGGCGAAAAGCTTTTCGACGTCATGATTCAAACGGGCCGGCGCCGCGGCGTCGAGTTTCGTATTGCGCCGACGTTGCTCAACTGCCTGCCGAGCAAAACTGAGATCGATCAAGTCGGTTCGCTGCCGATGGTGACGTTGTTCCGCTCACCGCTGTCGAGTGGAGCGCGCGTCGTCAAGAGATCTTCGGACTTGTTTATCGCGACCCTGGCGCTGGTCGTCCTGTCACCGCTGTGGTTGTTGCTGGCGTTGCTCATCAAGTTGGATTCGAGTGGCCCCGTCTTCTACAAGCAGGAACGCGTCGGCATGGACGGCCGTATCTTTCTTTTTTACAAGTTTCGTTCGATGCAGGTTGGCTCTGATGATGCTACGCACCGGGAATATCAACGCGCGTACATCAGCGGCCGCGCCGAATCGAATCTCGGCGACGATGAACGCCCGGTTTTCAAACTGCGCACGGACACGCGCATCACGCGCGTCGGGCGACTGCTGCGCAAAACCAGCCTCGACGAGTTGCCGCAACTTTTCAACGTCATGCGCGGCGACATGAGCGTAGTAGGCCCTCGCCCGCCGATTCCTTACGAAGTTGAGAATTATCAACTGTGGCATCGCAAGCGGCTGGACATGAAGCCGGGCATCACCGGATTGTGGCAAGTCTCGGGACGCAATCGGCTACCGTTTGATGAAATGGTCAGGATGGATCTGTATTACATCGAGAATTGGTCGCTGCTGCTCGATATCAAGATCATTCTGCAGACGCTGCCGGTGATGTGGCGCGGAGAAGCGTATTAAAAGGCAGGGTGTTGGGGTTAGGGGGTTGGGTGTAGATCTCGGGTTTGGGCGCGCCGGTTATCGAAACGTTCGCTGAAGCCTGAACCCGCTTGAGTCGACCAGTAGTAGTGGCGACGCGCTGCGTCATGAAGCTGCCGTAGCGCCATAAACCGGAATTCGCCATGAATCAAATTATGGCACTACCGAAGTCGCGCATCAGTTGAGGGAAGTTCTTACTACACCCTACAACCAACACCCTTCACCCTTCACCCTACAGGCTCGGGAGGTCATATGGACAATCAAGATCCCAAACGCGAATTACTGCGGCATACGGTCGCCACGCTTGCATATCGTGGCGGCAAGGCCGTCCGCGACGCGGATGATTCGTTTGCGTCATTCAAAGCTTCAGAGATGACGCGCACGCCGGCACAGATCTTGGCGCACATCGGAGACCTGTTTGATTGGGCGCTCTCGATTGCGAAAGGAAATGAGGCTTGGAAAAATTCCGAACCGCTCGCATGGGGTCAGGAGATTGAGCGCTTTCATGCGGCGCTGAAAAGCTTCGACGACTATCTGGCTTCCGATGCTGAGCTGTCAGGCGGTTGTGAGCGGCTTTTTCAGGGACCGGTTGCCGATGCGCTGACCCACGTCGGGCAACTGGCGATGCTGCGCCGGCTTGCGGGTGAGCCGATGAAAGGCGAGAACTATTCGCGCGCGAAGATCGAAGCAGGACGCGTGGGCTCCGATCAGGAAAAACCAAAACGTGAGTTCGATTGATCGATCGTCTCAGGTTGGTTGAGAGGGTGCACTTGTGCGCCCGTAACTCGCCGGACAAGTCCGGCGTCTAAACGGCAGCAACTGTATCCGGCGAACATTGCTCATTTTTCCGCTCGGCGTTAGCATCTGTCCGGCTCACGAAGGGACCCCGACGTCTCGTAGCGACAAACAGAAGGAGACTCAGGGTATGAATAAACTGCGGTACACCGCGATATTCTCGTTGCTGGTTCTTGGTTGTGCGGCGGCGCAGGCGCAGAAAAAACCTTCGACACCGGACCAGGACATAGAAGTCCTGCGCATTAATACGAACCTGGTCACGGTCCCCGTCAGCGTGGCTGATCGACAGGGCAGATTCATCGCCGGATTGAAAGAACCGCAGTTTCATCTTTACGAAAACGGCGTCGAGCAAAAGATTGCATTCTTTGACAATGCGGAGAGTCCTTTCACCGTGGCGCTGTTGCTGGACACCAGCGATTCGACGAAAGCGCGACTTGGCGAAATTCAGCAAGCGGCCCTGGCTTTTCTCGATCAACTGCGCGAGAACGATCGAGTTTTGGTAGTTTGCTTTGATAACCAGATACGCGTGGCCAGCGAAATAACGTCTGATCGCCAGAAGTTGCGAGACGCAATCGCGCACGCGCGAACGGGCGGCGGGACCGGACTCTATAACACCGTCGACGAGGTCGTGAATCAGCGACTGAAAAAGATTTCGGGACGCAAAGCTATCGTGTTGTTCACCGACGGCGTTGACACTTCGAGCACCGGAGCGACCTACGAAAGCACTCTGTATACGACGCAGGAGATCGACTCGCTGATCTTTCCGATTCAGTACAACACGTATACCGATTTGACCGCGTCCACGAACATGGCAAACAGCAGCATGCAGGTGCTGACCGCGAAAGGTGAGCGCATGGACGTCGCTTACGCACGCGCGAACCGGTATCTACGATCGCTGAGCGATCGCACCGGCGGCCGTTTTTACAATGCCGAAAATGTGAAGCGGCTGACTGAAATATTCTCGGCCATCGCGCAGGAACTCCGGCAGCAATACAGCATCGGCTACTATCCCGCGGACGGTGGCAAGACCGAACGCACGATCAAGGTAAAAGTGGACGCGCCGGATGTGACGGTCCGCGCGCGCAAGGCGTTTCGCTACAGATCGGCGAATGAACGCATCGACAAACAATACGGGTTGCTTAGTCAAACTCGCGCGCGACGTCCCGGACGTTAACGCACTGCTGTGAAGGAGAATTTATGCGATCTTTTCAGATCACCACGGTTGCCGGCATTATCGTCTGTTTGTTCGCAGGCCTGACTATGGGACAGGAGCAGGAGACACAGGAAGTCACCAATCGGACCATGCGCCCCGTGGTGCGCGGCCAGCATTTCGCCGTCGCGTCGATGAAGGCTGAAGCGACCCGCGCGGCGGAACGAATCCTGGAAAAAGGTGGCAATGGCTTTGACGCGATCGTCGCGGGCCAGGCCGTCCTGGGATTGGTCGACGGCGCGATGAACGGCA
>DATANL010000555.1:0-6066 GCA_036266295.1 Pyrinomonadaceae bacterium
ATCGACTACGGTTTCAGCGCCTTCTTTTGTTTTCGAGCCGATGGTCTTCGCGGTGTCTGTGCTCTTGTTGACGACCTTCTTAGTTCCTTCGACCGTCTTTTCACCGACGGTCTTGCTTGTTTCTTTGGTCTTGTCGACTACGTCTTTGCCGACGTCTTTTGATTTGTCGTAGGCGTCGACCGTCTTGTCCTTCACCCAACCCGCGGAATCGGCGATGGCTTCGCCGGTGGCGTTGAGCGCCTTTTCAGGTTCGCTCAGTTCGCGCTCTTCGCCGTTGGGCGAATAGGCCTTAGCGGTCGTCCGCCCATCGCGCGTCGTGACCACCACTCTCGAAACCCGCGCGTTGTCGCGAAACGTGCGGGTCTGGGTGCGCACACCGTTTTCGTTGGTGGTCGTTATCTCAGAGTTGTCCGGGCCGGTCGTCGTAGTGGCCGCCGTGCCGGTATTAGCATTCGCGTTCGCGTTAGTGTTCGCAGCGTTATCGGTGCTGGAACAACTGGCAGCCAGAATTGATAGCGACAGAGTAGCTATGATTGTCAGGATTCTTTTGATCACTTTCTCGCCCTCCTACTGAATAAACCAGTACGTTGCGGCAACCATTATGCCGCCGCATTCCTTGAGGATCCTATTCGGCAGTGCGCGACATTGGAACATCGCGCGCGGGCGAGAGTATGAAAATGAAACGATGAGATGAATCCGTGTCGACATTTGATTAGTCAATTGCCGACGACGAGGTACACAGGTAATGCTGAGATGTCGATCATTAGTCCGTCATGGGTCGCCCGTACTCGACCTCCGTCACGTCCGCTCATCGTAGTGACAGAAAACTGGCCAGACAGCTGCGGAATTGCCACGCGACGCGGCACGTTTGAGGTCGTCCATGCGACGATGCGAAGCTCATCGCCTTTGACGAAACTCAACACGTAGTCTTCGGGCCCGCCGACATTCAAGCGCTGCTGAAAACGAAATCCCTTCAGCATCGTCGTGAGGGTCCTGGCCGCCAGAAACGCAGGCTTCGGCTCAAAAGCCGGAGTCGATCCGGCCTTGTACTCGTGACGCACGAGACCGAAATGATGTTCACCTTCGTTGGGATCGGCGCCGTCGTCGCGCCAGTCGTACCAAATCGACAAAGGGATGCCGTTCGCCAAATTTGTCAGGAATTGGCGCGTCAGCATCACCGCTTGTCGATCTTCATTCATTCGCGGCCAGGTTGACGAGTAACCCCATTCGCTCGAGATGATGTTGAACTGTCTCTGGCCTGGGCCACTCTGGTCGATCATCTCGCGCAAACGTGCGTAAGCGGCAGCGACGGTTTCCGGATTTGTTTGTCGATAAGGATGAACCGAGAGCGCTGACCACCAATCATGTGAGCGCCCGTTGACGCACGATTGCAGAAACTTGAGATCACCCGCATCAACGGCCGGACCAATCAGTTGTTCATTCGGAACGGATGAATGAAACGCTCGGCCAACTTCCTGTGCGAGCGCGTTGTATTCTTCCGCGTTCGGCTGCGGCGGCCAAAACATCTGGTTGTTGGGCTCGTTGAAGAGTTCCCACATCACGCCGCGACCTGAGAAATGTTTGGCGGCCGCGACGGCCCAGCGCGCGAAGGCGGCGCGGGCCTCGGGTGTGCGTACAGATTTTCCGTCGGTGTACAGCGAATTGCCGTAGTCGAGGATGAACAACGCGCGAAGATGGAACTCATCGAGTTGTTTCAGCAGAAGATCATAGGATGAGAAATCGTATTGGCCGCGCTGGCGCTCGGTGTCCTGCCAGATAAAATCCATGCGGACCCAACGAAACCCGGCGTCGGCGATCATCTTGACTTCACCGGGCTGCGGATCGATGAAGTGGATATTGACGCCGAGAGATTCTTCGACCGTCGGTGAGTTCGGCGCCGGCGTCCAACAGCCGGCACATTCAATTGATCGATTGTCAGCAGAGATCGCGAGCGAGAGGACCAGCGCGACGATGGCAAGCACGGAACGCAATATCATTTGCAGTGCAACACTGTAGGGGCAGGGCTTGTCCCTGCCCGGCTTCCCTGAATTACAACTGCGGGCAGGGACAAACCCTGCCCCTACAGTACGGCGGCCTCTTCGAGAAAATCCCAGAGGACCAGGCGCGAGAACTTTTTCTCGATCGCGACGGTCGCGGCATAACGCTCGCCCGCAGAGATCTCATTGAAGATCCAACGGTCGGTGTCGGCTGGATCGACACGGCTTTCCAGCAGCATCGCCGGCGCGTCAGGCATAACCGAGACATCAAATTGATCGAGCGGACAATACAAACCTTCGCCGCGCGCCTTGATGTAAGCCTCTTTTCGCGTCCAGCAATTGAAGAAGCTGCGCGTGCGCAGTTCCGTCTGGACGTTGCGAAACTCTGCGACTTCGGCCGGCGAGAAAAAATGGTTTGCAACGTCGTCAGTAACGAAATCTGAACGCATGAATTCGATGTCCACGCCCACCTCGCGGTCACGCGCGACGGAAATCAACGCGACCTGGTGCGAATGCGAGAGATTGAAACGCAGGCCCTGCGCGACATTCTTGTCGGCAATAAATGGTTTGCCGAATTCCCCGGTTTCCAAGGGAATGCGGCCAGGCTTCATTCCGAGATAACGACTGAGGATTAATCTGAGCGAAGCTCGCGCCGCGCAAAACTTGCGGCGGTCAGACTCAAACTTGAAGCGATCGGCGCGCGTGCGATCTTCAAGTGACAGCGCGGCATCGAACGTCCATGACCAGGGAACGTCGAGGCGTGCGCGCCAAATGTGGACTTCGTTCTGCCAAATTGCGGGCTGAGCGGGACCGGTTTTCCAGGTTTGCGGGACCGCGGCAGAAAGCAGCGCGCTGCGGTCGGCGTAGTCAAATAATGGAGCAACTTCAGTCATAAGAAATTAAGCGACCACCGCGAGTCTCGGCCATACTCGCTTGGAAACGTTTTCCGATAAGAGTCGCGCGGCGCCCAACAACTCATGAGCACACGAACTGGGCGCGACGCTGCCGAGGAACTGCAACACGCGAAAAGCAAATACGTTGTTATCAAATTTCTCAGCGTGCCGGCGCAGGAGTATCTGACTCCAGACCATGCTTTCGAACATCTCGATCGCTTCGCTCATCGCGCGGCTGTTCGGGTGATCGAAGAAGACACCGGTCTTGCCGTCGACGACAGTTTCTCTCGCACCACCGGAGTTGTAAGCAATCACGGGACGGCCGGCAGCATTCGCTTCGAGCGGCGCCATGCCGAAGTCCTCTTCACCCGGGAACAGCAGTGCGCGGCTGCGCGCGAGATAGTAGTTAACCACCGGATCCGGCTGGCGGCCGAGGAATTCAATTCGATCGTCCGCGAGTTTTTCCAGACGCGCGCGATCGGGACCGTCGCCGATGATCACCAGTCGACGGTTCATCCGCTTGCAGGCTTCAATCGCCAGATCGATCCGCTTGTAAGGAATCAAACGCGACAGGATCAAATAATAATCCTGAATGTCATTCGACATGTGAAATCGATTAACGTCGATCGGCGGCGGGATGACGTGGGCTTCGCGGCCGTAAATCTTTTTGATGCGTTCGGCGACCAACCGTGAATTCGCGATGTAGTAATTCGGCTGTTGCGCGGCGCGCAGATCCCATTTGCGCAGTCCCCAAAGGAAAAACGGGAGCACGGCGCGTACGCCGCGGTTGAACTTTTCGCGCGCGACGTAATCTTCATAACGCCAAACCCAACGCATCGGCGTATGGCAGTAGCAGACATGGATCGCGTTGCGTCGCCGGTGCACGCCTTTCGCGTAGCCTGAACTGCTGCTGAATAAGAGATCGTATTCCGTCAGATCCATTTTCTCGACGGCAAATGGATAAAGCATGAAGTAGTGGCGGAACCGGCGATCCATCGAAGGCAGGCGCTGCATCATCGACGTGCGGATGTCTGCAGTGCGCAGCCGCTTCGGCAGGAACTGCGGTAAAGCCACTGTCGTGTAGAGCGGAGCTGAGGGGAACGAATCGTGGATGGCCTCGATAACGCGTTCGGCCCCGCCGAACTCAACAAAGTAGTCGTGTACTAGTGCAACTTTTGACAAGACGCCCATCCCTTAACCTTCTTCTTTAAGAAAGTGGCAAAGGTGTCCGTTTTTCAGTCTGCAGTGAGACTAACTTCGAAACCAGGCAGGTTTTTTTGTGCAGGAAGTTGATGACCGGCGCGGACCGCTCGATAGAACCCCTGAATTTCATCCATAAAGCGAGGAATCGAGTATCGTGCGACCGCATCTCGCCGGCCCTGAGCGCCGAACTGGCAGCGCCGCTCGCCGTCGCCTAACAAGCTCATCACGCCCGAAGTGAGTTCGTCCCCGTGGCCAAACGTGACGAGCCAGCCGTTCCGCTGGTGCTCGATGATTTCGGGCGTTCCTCCGGTATTGGTAGCCAGGACCGGCGTACCGCTGGCCATTGCTTCCAGGACTACGAGCGAGCAGGCTTCGCTGGCTGAGTTCACCACGAGCAGGTCAAGAGCCTGGAGAATATCGCCGACATCGTCTCGTGCACCCAACATCAGCACGCGCTCGGAAAGGTGCATCTCAGCAATCGTCTGATTGAGCAACTGCAAGTACTCGTGCTCGTTGTTGAAGGCAGGCGCACCGACGATCACGAGCCTCGCGTTGCGAAAGCGCTTCAGGACATTCGGAAAGAGCTTCAGCATTGCGAGCTGGCCTTTGGCGGGCGTAAGCCGGCCGATCATTCCGATGATTGGCGCGTCGTCGTCGACTTTTAGTTCCCGACGAATTCGTTCGCGACCTCCCGTAGTCGTTAACAACTTCTCCAGATCAATCCCGTTCGGAATTACCGCGACCCGGCGGCGCAAGCCGGCAAAGTTTCCAATCAGACGATCGGCACTGGCCTGGGCCACGGCGATTATTAATGTGCGCGACGACAGCAAAGCGATCGCCCGAATAAAGGTATTGAAAGGATGACGCGGCAGTAGATCGTGAACGTGCCAAACGACAGTTTGCTTTAACCCGGCCGTCGCGATCGTAGCGACCAATCCCGCGCGAATGCTGTTGGCATGAACGAGATCAGGCTGAGTCTCAAAAACCTTCCGTCGCAACTGACTGATGACTTGTGTGAACGAGAAGAGGTAGCGCGCCAGGTGATCGACGCGCCAGGTGAACCGCGCGTTCAATCCGTCGATGGTTTCCGTTCGTACGCCGGCGTTGGTCGCGAGATCATGCAAAGGGCCCTCAGCCGGGCAAACTAAAATCGGCGCGAATTCTTGTCGATCGAGTCGCCCGAGCAGAGTTAGCAGCAACCGCTCAGCGCCGCCAATTTGACTCGTGTGATTGTAAAAAAGGACTTTCACTTATCGTCCCCGGTCTCAAATCTCGACGATTTCGCGTTCGGATGCTGTTCTCATCCGTTTCACTTCTGCACTGATCCACCCCATCAGTAACCAGGCTATCGGCGCCACTGAATAGATGGTGAAGGTCAGGCCGAAGATACTGTTGAGCACGAGTGGCAGCATCAGCGATGCGACGATTCGCTTGACGATTGAGTTCTCGCTTTCGTCCGACGCTTTGCGCGCCAGAACCACCGAGAACCAACTCGCGCGTCCCAGGATCCACATGAACAAAAGCGCGCCGGGAATTCCGCAAGCGATCGCCAGCACCAGAATCGTGTTGTCGATGGGCGGAAGCTCATCAGACTTCGCGTATCGCACTTCACCCAGAGTTCCCGCGCCCAGCCCGGCGCCTAACGGTCGATAAGGAATTACTTCAGTGAGCAGTTGTCCCCAGTTCTCAAACCGAATTTGCAGACTGTCTTCACCGGCGGGCTTTAACGTCCCGCGCTGTGCGTGCGACAGGACCGCCGTCACGGTTTCGTTTTCGTTCTTGTCCCAGACGTCGTCAGCGGTCGGTGGTTTTACAAACGCGACTACCAGCACGACCGGCAAGCACATCAACACTACTCGCGCCAGACCGTTGGCGAAGCTGCGCGCACCCAGGAGAATCAGGATAGCTATGCCGAGAATCGTTCCGAAGATCGCAGTGCGTTGTCCGCTCAGCAGAATCGCTACGACCGACGC
>DATANL010000556.1:0-2607 GCA_036266295.1 Pyrinomonadaceae bacterium
GCATTGAGACCACCGAGACTCACGCCTCCAACAATGGTCCGCTCGGGTTCACCACTAAACCGATAATGCTGGCGCGCCCACGGGACCAGTTCTTTGGCCAGGAAGTCAGCGAATGGTGGATAACACTCGAGGTCGCGATTGCGTGACCGTTCGCTCAGGTTGTCTACCAGGATCGCCACCAACGGGCCAATCTTTTTCGCGGCGATCAGGTTGTCCAGAATCGTCGGTATGGGCGTGGGTCCGAGATGCTTCTCGCCGTCAAAAAGGACCAGTAAACCGTACGAGCCACTCTTCGGGTCATAGCCCGCAGGCGTGTAGATGGAAACCGGTCGTTCTTCCTTCAGGTTTTCACTTCTGAGCTTTTCGGGCCGGACGGTGCCTTTCGGAACATCCGGCTGGATCACTGTCCAGGTCTGCGGAGGCGCGGCTGGGAGTTCGGCGTATGAGTATGATCTGAACTTCAGCGGATTTAATGGATCGACACTCTGTTTTTTCCCCGGACGATTAAAGCCATAAGTGAAGCGCGCCGTCGCCGGTAACCGAAGCGTTAGAAACCAGACGTCTGTGTTCGCCAAACGCGTTAGCGGCGTGTCCTGTGAGTCCGGCGGGAACTGCCCGTCAAGTGTGACCTGGCTGGCTTCGGCTCCTCCGCGCCAGAGAAAAGTTACGCGGCGAAGTTGGTCATCGCCGGGGACCGGTTCGACCAGCGGCGCTTTGCCTTGAACTTCTTCCCAGAATTGTTTGAGTGCCGCGCGGTTTCCAGCTTTCAGCTTACGCTCCAGTGCAGTCAGACGCGGACTATCCAGTCGCGGCGTCGTCGCTTTCGGCTTTGGTTGTAACGGCTCACCGACTCCGGCGATCAGAAAAGTAGAAACATCCTGGCCCTTGATGCGAGCCGACGATGCCGGAGACCCCCCGGCTGTCCGTGTGGCGGACCGCGATGCCGGCGCCCAGAGCGTAATCAGGAGCAAGCAAACGGCTAACGCCGGCTTGCGCGCGATGAAGAAGCGAAACCGCATAGTTTAGAAACTCCCTCGTACGAACTAACGCCTAAGGTGGCAACCGCGGTGTGTTGGAACTCTCAGGCGAAAAGATCTTTGGCCACGCTTACCCAGCCCCTTGAAAAGCGATGGTAACGACGGTTGATGACGTCTGTCCCGACTGAACGCAGCCGTTATAACTGCCCAGGGCTATTGAGAGATTCATTGATCTCGACGCATTCTCCAGCCTAAAAATACTTTCCAGCCAGCGACACGGACTTAGCCGACCACCCACTTTTTGACTGCCTTAACAACTCCATCTTGTTCGATCGTTGTAGTCACCCAATCAGCACAGGCCTTGACCGCAGCGGGTGCGTTTCCCATCGCAACCCCAATTCCTGCATATTCGAGCATCTCGATGTCGGCATAGTCGTCGCCAATCGCCATCACATTTTCGGGTCGCAGCCCCAAAAGTTCTTCGGCCAGATAACTCACAGCCAATCGTTTATTTACAGAGGGATGGAAAACCTCGAGAAAGGGGGTTGACTTGTACTCCTTTAGGCGTATTCGACCGGATGAATTCTTCAATCGGCGATAGACCCGAGCAATGGCCTGAGCATCGTCGCTCACCACCATCGCTTTCGTGATTGCCATGCTTGCCAATGCGCGCACGTCACTCACGACAACCGGTACAACGGTTGAGCCATCGAAAAATTTGCTCGAGGCCTCATTCAGATTCGAGACATACAAATCGTCCTGCACGTAACAATGAACAGACAGCCGGCCGCTGCGTCGTAGATGTTCTGTTTCATCGAGCACCGCAGTTATGAGGCGAGGCTCCATCGGCCAGTGACGATGGACCAGGTCAGTTTGAGGTTGCCGGATTAGCGCTCCCTCATGGCAGATTAGCGGTAACGTTGCCTCGATCGATTCATACGCCCCCAGCGATGACCGAAACATTCGACCAGTCGCGAGGGCCACTGCAACTCCATGTCTTTGCGCTGAACGAATCGCCTGGATGGCCGAATCCCTGATCTGATTCGATTCGTCCACAATCGTGCCGTCAAGGTCGAGTACGAGCAAGCGAATGCCGTCGGCCCTGGTGGAGGTGCCTGTCCGGACGGTGGAAAAGTCGAAGTCGTCGTTTTTGCTCATTTACGATTTACGAGAGAAGTAGCCTCAGGCTTTTCTCGACCAAAGCTTATAGCGAGCTGTTTCGATCACCAATCTCGAAGTGCTGCCTCCAGATTTTTCCAACGCCAGCTAAGGTTTGGCGTCTTTCGCTTTCGATACTGCTCAAAGTCTTTTTCGAAATTTCTGGTTGTGCGGATACCGTTTGCGGAAAAGATCAGATGTTGAAGCCTGCTTGCTCTGGCTTTATAGAGGCCGGCAAAATCATCGGTGGGGACTTCAAAATGATTTCGCAGTGCGTGGCCCACCGCGTACACCAGTGACCCTTGCAGGTAATCACGGAGCCACCGGTGAAATATGTCGCACTGCTCTCCCAGGGCGCCCAGTTGAATGTGTTTCGGAAGAGCTTCAAGATTTTTGTTGGCAAGGCGACGTAGCTGGTTATCGACCCTGAATCCGCCCAGGTCGCGGTGCCAGAACCGCTTTGTGGGAATAC
>DATANL010000557.1:0-2181 GCA_036266295.1 Pyrinomonadaceae bacterium
GGCCGTTCCCAATTCCTGCCAACGGAAAAGCATCACTTGAAGCTGCTCAGCCCGTCGGCCTCGTTGTCATAAACATCGAACACGGTGAGCAGCTTGGTAATGACAAGCAGATCCTGAACTTTCTCAGTCAGGTTCAAAAGCTTGAGCTGGCCACCGCCGCGGTTGACGGTGGTAAAGTTCGCGATCAATTCGCCGATGCCGCTGGAATCGATGTACTTCACGCCTTTGAGATTCAGCAGAATCTTGTTAGTCCCGCCGGCGACCAATTCACGAATCGCGCCACGCAGCGCGGTCGCGCTGTCACCGATCCGAATGTCGCCGTCGAGATCCAGGATTGCCACATCGCCTGCCTGTCGCTGGTTAATATTCAATTGAGCCATTAGGTGAGATCCTCCCGATCCTTCGCGCAATAGTAAAACGCTCTGAAGTTAAAATCTGTTCGAACTATTTAAAGTTACTCAACGCCTCGGCTTCGGTATCGTAAGCGTCGAACACCGTCAACAGCTTCGTAATCGTCAGCAAGTCCTGAAGTTTCTGAGTCAAACTCAAAAGTTTCAGCTGGCCGCCGTCCTTATTGATGGCGGTATAGCTCGAAACCAGCTCGCCGATGCCACTCGAATCGATGTAACCGACGCCGGCCAGATTCAGCAGGATCTTCTTCTTGCCTTCCTCCAACAAACGACGGATTGCGCTGCGCAACGCGACGCTGCCCTCACCGATGGTGATGCGGCCGCTCATGTCGAGGACGGTTACATCGCCGGCTTGTCGCTCGCGAATGTCTAGTTCTGCCATGATCTAAAATTTCTCCTCTGTTTATCTAATTAAATTTTTTGGTCATTCGCACCGCGGTACCGCCTTCGGGCCGATGAACATATTGCACGTCGTCCATGAATGTGCGCATCAGAAAAATGCCGCGACCTGAAGTTTTGAGCAGGTTGGCCGGATCGGTCGGATCGGGAACATCCTCGGGTTTAAATCCTTCACCCTGATCTCTGACTTCGATCTCCAGCTCGTTGCCCTGACAGTTGAAAACCACTTCAACTGATTTGGCCTCGTCCTCCTGATTGCCGTGCACCATGGCGTTGGTGACCGCCTCGCGCACCGCCATCTCGATTCCGAACGCAGCATCGTCCGGCGCGCCGCAATCGCGGATAAACCCCGTCACGGCGGCAGCAGCATCAGCAACCGCCTCAATGTGGCTGGGCAAAACGAGTCGAGTCGTTTGTTCGGTCACAGAAGGCGCGGCCTTTCTCGCCGGGGAATTGCGTTATCGGCTGCTGCTAAATTTAGCGAACGAGGACGTTCGTGTAACACGCGGCGTAGCCGCATGTCAAGAAAGTGGCCATCTCTGTGCCGGTGAGTCACGATGCGGCGGCCATCGTACGCTGTTCGCTTTTTCGTCATCAACTCTAAGGTTAAGATTCACGCGTGCTCATCAGACCCGCAAAACGAATCTGTGGATCGATAACAGTCCCCGGCGATAAATCGATCTCTCATCGCGCCGCGATGATTGCCGCAATCGCGAACGGCACCTCCCGGATCAAAAACTATTCTACCAGCGCCGACTGCGCCGCCACGATTTCGTGTCTGAAAAAGCTGGGCGTGCAGATTGAACGAAAGGACAACGAGGTCACGGTCCATGGCGTTGGTCCAAACGGCCTGCGCTCACCGGACGGCGATCTCGACTGCGGCAACAGCGGTACGACCATGCGTCTGCTCGCCGGAATTCTCGCCGGCCAGAATCTGTCTGCAACTCTGACCGGCGACGAATCGCTGCGCTCGCGCCCGATGCAAAGAATCATCGAGCCTCTGGAGATGATGGGCGCGCAAATCACTTCGCACGAGGGGCGGGCGCCTTTGCAGCTTCAAGGCCGACATCCACTGAAGCCAATCGATTACGAATTACTGACGGCCAGCGCCCAGGTAAAGTCGTGCATTCTGCTTGCAGGACTAAATGCCGAGGGCACGACCACCGTGATTGAAAAAGACACTACCCGCGACCACACCGAGCGGATGCTCGGTTGGTTCAACGCGGAAATCGAAACCGGCAAATCGGAACGCGGGCCCGGTTGCGCGCGCTTTGCCACGGTAATAACTCCGTCCGAATTGTCCGCGCGCGACCTCTCGATCCCCGGTGATATTTCTTCGGCCGCCTATTTCATCGCCGCCGCCGCGCTGCTT
>DATANL010000558.1:0-3696 GCA_036266295.1 Pyrinomonadaceae bacterium
CTATTCATTTGCTCTCTCCTTCTTCGCCGCTAACGCCAATTTTGGAGTGCGCCGACTTGTCGGCGCTTTGTTACGGGTAAGTTGCCGCTATCAATTACCGAAGTGCTTTCGTCGCGCTCGGGAAAGCGGTGACAAGTCACCGCACTCCAAATTTCCCTCTACGATTGGTGCTCGTAATTCAAATTCAAAAAGCATCCGAGCCAGGCAGGTCGGGTTGCCTGACTCGGATTGGCTGACGTCGCTAGTTCAACTTGATAAGTTGCGAAGTGACTGTCCGGGTGAGCGGATTGGCCGTGAAGCGGATGACGCCCGAGACTTTCGTCAGCGGTAATGTCAGTCCGCTGCTCGACCCGCTTGAACCGCCGCCGCTCGATGAGGAGCTTTGCGAACCCGCAGGTTGCGCGCCGTTCGCCACGTACGCAGTCACCTGCACGTCCCACGAGAACATCGCCGCCTGCGTATCCTGGAAGCGCACGGTGCGGCTGCCGCTGGTTTCGTTCGGACTGAAGATTTGATCCGAACCAAGCTTCGACGAGAACGAGAACTGTGCCGCGTTCGCCGGGCTCGCGCCGCTGCCGCCGTTGTCGGCGTTAATGACGCGCACGTTCGAAGTGCTGATGCCGACTACATTGAAGTCAACGAAAGGCACGTAGCTGTTCGTCGTGTTGTTGACTAAGGTGAAGTCCTGTTGCCAGACACCGCCGGTGAATGACACGTTCGAGATCGGATAACTGATGAGCGTCGTGATATCAACCTTTGAACGCGTATCGACGAGCACGCTCACGGTATTGCCCGCGTTCGTCACGTACTTGCCGATTTGACCGGCGTGAATTCCGCGTACGCGGAAGCTGTAGGTGTCGTTCGGCAGGCCCGTGAAGTTGTAGCTGCTCGTGTTGGCCGGAACGTCCGCGACGACTGTCCAGTCGGGACTCGACGAACTGGATTTCTCGATTTCAAAACCCTGCTCGCCCCCAGTCGGCGTCCAGTTGAGCGTGAATGAACCGTCGAAATCGACGTTGCGGTTCTGCGCATCGACAAAGTCGCCGGAAATTGTCTGCGCCGCCGGAGCGGCTGGGCCTTCGCCGAGCACGCTCGTGATCGTGACGTCCGTCGCCGCGTTGGTGTATCCAATCAAACGATGCTTGTAAGTGCCGCCGCGGGTCACGGTTAAGCTCACCGATTCAGTGGCGCCCGCTCCGTTGCCCGAACTGGCGACGACATTGCCGTCGGGATCGAGCAGTTGATAATCGATGTCTTCCTGGGCGCCCGTGGGACGCTCGAACCATTCAACCGAAACATCGAGCTTGTACGCAGAAGCGGGCACCTCCATCGGCACGTCCACATAATCAACACCACTGACCAGTTTTTGGCCGGCACTCGCTGCCGGAACCGTCGCGGTCTGCGTCCTGGTTTCGTTAATGGGTTGCGCCGGCAGGCTCGGGCCAGGCTTGAAGTAGAACGGCATGCGCAGAGATTCCTGGCCATCGCTGCGTTGCGCCGTCACGTACCACTGCATCTGGATCTTTTCGAAGATGACCGAGGCGCCGACAGTCTTGGCGGCCATGACGTCGCGAATCTGGTCGCCGTTGAATGATGCATTCACAGTGAACGTCGCCGTGCCGTTCGGAGGAACGCTGACCGCAGATGGCGTCGAAACGTTGATGCCGGCCAGTTGCAGATCGCGATTGTTCGCCACATTCAGGTTGTAGATTCCACCTTCACCAGAGAGGTCGCGAATGGTCACCGTCACGGGTTGCGTCGCAGTGATGCGGTTATTGACTACCGGAACTTCGCCGAACGAATGGCTGCCGAGAATGGCCGGCTCGGCAATTCCGTCGCCGGTCACGCCCATCAACGCCTTGGCATAAACTGCGTGATAGACGTCGATGAGTCCGCCACCTTGCGCGATGATCGAATCAGCAGTGCTCGGTCCGTCAGCTTTGCTGCTGCTGCCTGAGGTGTTGCGCATGTTGGTCGCCGTGTTGATGAGCGCGGTGCGCACCACGTCGGGCGTCCAGTCCGGATGAGCTTGCTTAATCAACGCGACGGCCCCCGCGGTATGCGGCGTCGCCATCGAAGTTCCGTCGATGCGAATGTAATTCGGTGTCAGCGGATTCGCAGCCGCGGCCAGTGCACCAAGCAACGATCCTGGAGGACACGCGGCGTAAACCTGGACGCCCGGCGCCGAGATGTCCGGCTTAACCTGGCCCAGACCTCGCACGGGTCCGCGCGAACTGAACTCGGCCATGTCACCCATGAACGTGTCGCTGAAAGTCGGATTGATGCGAATCGGCAGTTCCGAAATTGCGCCGTTTGGTGGATCGACGGTGTTGGCATCGGTCGATGAAATTGCGTCGGTCAAAATCTTGGCGTCTTCCGGCGAGATCATGGCCGCCGGAATTGTCGTCTTAATGCCGTTGGTGGCGGTGTTGGTGTCGACGACGAGGACCGCGATGGCCCCCGCGTTCGCAGCCTGCGCCGCGTTGTCGAAATAGGTCGCGCCCAAATCAACTGACTTAACCAGAGCGATGCGCCCGGAAACACTGGCGGGCCATGAGGGCAGAGTGCTGTTGACGAAGACGTAGTGCTGCGCAATGGCGCCGGTCGGAACTGCCGCGGTGCCCTGCATCCCGAAAAGTTTTACGTGCGGATTGTTCGCCGCGGTCGCGAGGCTGCTCGCCGGAGTTACCGCGCCGGTGCTCGTCTGTGAAATCGTATTGGCTTGCAGCAGGTCGCCGGACCAAACTGCGCCGGCGCTTCCCGGATGTGTTGTCGCTCCGACCGAAATCACATGCACGCCTGACGCTGGCGATCCCGTTGTGCTTTCACCCGGGCCCGAGTTACCGGATGCTGCGACGACTACACAGCCCATCAGCGCCGCGTTGCTGGCCGCGATCGCGTCCGGATTGTCCGGACCACCACCGCCGCCGAGGCTCATGTTGATGACCTGCGCAATCGGCTTCGGCAGCGCCGGGTTGTTCAGCGTGAATGGCGAAACCGAATCTTCGATCGCCATGATGATGTTCGAAGAATCGCATCCGCCGATTGGCTGGACCTGACTGGCTGTTGATTCGATGTCGCTACAAACTTTGTACGACATCAGCTTTGCCTGCGGCGCGACGCCGTGGAGAATCGGACTCCCATCGAGCGGCTGTGCCGAATATCCAGCAACCGTCGAAGCGACGTGCGTTCCATGCCCGAAGCCGTCTTCCACTGCGAGGTCAGTCAGCGGCAGGTAATAGACGACCTTCTGATTTGTTTTGCTCTGCGTCGGTCCGGCCGGCAGCACGGCCAGACGCGGCGGTGTCGGATCGCCACCAAACATCGGGTGCGTCCAATCAATGCCGGTATCTATGATTGCAACGTAAACGCCCTGGCCTTCATTACCGGCCGGCGCGGTTGAGAATTGCGTCAAGTCATTCGGGTTCGATCCGTAAAGCCTGGGCGCGCCAATGTAAGGCACGCTGTTGTTGAGGTTCGTCGTCAGTTTCTCGTCTGAATGAACGCTCTTGACCTGGGGCATGCTGCGAATCGCTTTGATCGAAGACTGATCGACCATCAAGGCCAGGCCGTCGTAGACCAGCGAGTACTGCAAAGGCACCGTCGCGGCCACGCTGCCGTCAAAGTTCTTGACGTTGCGCGATACCACCGATGCGCCGATGCCTTTCGCTGCCAGCGCCTTGAGGAAGTCCGCTT
>DATANL010000559.1:0-8787 GCA_036266295.1 Pyrinomonadaceae bacterium
CTGCGCGGCGGCACTGGAGAGAGAGTTGACTTCAACCTGGCCCGCGAGACTCGCAAGGTCGTGCCGCGTCTGTTTCTTTCGGGCGGCTTGTCGCCGGAAAACGTGCGCGAGGCGATCGATACAGTCGAGCCGTATGCGGTCGATGCCTGTAGCTTGTTGGAATCATCGCCCGGTAAAAAGGACGCGGCGCGGATGAGCGCGTTTGTGGCCGCCGTACGTAACGGTTAGATTAGTCAAGATGGAAGCGGTCAAGACAATTTCGCCGGAATCGGGACCGAGGTCGGTCGATTCGAGTTTGCCCAGGGCTGCGTCTAACAGCGCGCTCGCGGCTTTCAATCTGCGGAAGTCTTACGGCCGGCGCCGTGTCGTCGATGATGTCACGCTTCACGTCGAACCGGGCGAAGTCGTCGGTTTGTTGGGCGCTAACGGCGCCGGCAAAACCACGACCTTCTACATGATGATTGGGCTGGAAACGCCTGAGGGTGGCCGGGTCCGACTGAGTGGAGAAGACGTGACTAAATTGCCGATGTATCTCCGCGCCCGGCTCGGTCTAGGTTATTTGCCGCAGGAGCCTTCGATCTTTCGCAAGATGACCGCAGCCGAAAATATCCTGGCCGTGTTGGAGACGACCGGAATGCGACGCCGTGAACAACGCAAGCGCGTCGAAGAGTTGCTCCAGGAATTTGGCATCGAGCACGTTCGCAATACGCGCGGCGATTCACTTTCCGGCGGTGAACGACGCCGAACTGAAATTGCGCGCGCGCTGGCGACTGAGCCGCAGTTCATTCTGCTCGACGAGCCTTTCGCCGGTATCGATCCGAAAGCGGTTGACGACATTCAGAGCGTGATTCTCTACCTGCGCAGTCGCGGCATCGGCATCCTCATCACGGACCACAACGTGCGCGAGACCCTGGGCGTGACCGATCGTGCTTACATCATGGCTGAGGGAAAGATTTTTCGTTCCGGCGCGCCGCGCGCGCTTACTGAAGACGCAGAGGTTCGCCGCCTTTATTTAGGTGAGAAGTTCCGAATGTAAATCGCCAATGCACGAACCATACCGCATAGGTTATAATCCCCCCGAAGCGAGAATTCGCTAAGAAATCTTCCCGGCAAATTAATTCAGAAACGATTGACGCATGTCAGTTAGGTTAACTACCAGTCTTTCCCAACGTCTCGTATTGACGCCGCAACTGCGGCAGCGGATCGAGATGTTGCAGATGACTACGCTCGAATTGTCGGAGCTGATTCAGCAGCAAATGACCGAGAATCCGGTGCTCGAAGAGGTCGCGACGCAGGAAGAAGCGCGCGAACTTGCCGAGAAGATTCTCGATCACATGGCCGGCGGGGGCGAACTCGATAATTTCGAGACGCCGCGAGTTGAAGCGAATGCGCCGCCAGTTGGCGAGGCTTCATCGAACGGCTCGGGTGACCTCGACGTCGAATCGTTTTCAGGATCGGATGAGATTTCCGCAGGCGCAGTTGAGGCCGAAGGGGGCACGGCGGAAATTTCCGATGAAGGGCCGACCGACGATGTTCGTGATCCATTCGAAGAAGTAGATTTCGGTCGCGAATTCCAGGACTATCTCGATCCCGGTTACAAGACGCAGGAGTTCGAATACAAGGAAGACGCTCCAACATTCGAACAGTTTCTCACCAAAGCCCCGTCGCTCTCAGAACATCTCTCGTGGCAATTGCGGATGGATGTCGCGGAAGGTGAAATCCTGGACGCCGCCGAATGTGTGATCGGCAATCTCGATCCCGATGGCCGCTTGACTGCTTCAAACGAGGAGATTTGCGCGCTGGGAGGTTGGTCGGACGAAACGGTCGAGAAGGCCCGCGCGTTGGTGATGCGGCTCGAACCGGTCGGTTGCGGAGCTCGTGACGTGCGCGACTGCTTATTGGCGCAGCTCGAAGTGCGGGGCGAAAGTGAGCGTCTGGCGGCGCAATTGATTCGAGATCATCTTCCTGAATTACAGCAGCACAAATTGCCGCACCTCTCAAAGCAAATTGGCGTTGACCTGGAAACACTCGCCGCCGAATTGCAATTCATTCGCACGTTGGATCCTTACCCGGGACGGCGCTATGCGTCGGAAGAACCAATTCTAATCACGCCGGAAATCTACATCGAGAAGCTGGAAGAAGACAGCGACTACATAATCTATTTCGCTGACGACGGCAGTCCGCGCCTGCGCATCAACCCGACGTATCAGACGATGCTGTCGCAGGGCACGACGACGAAAGAGACGCGCAACTTTATCAAAGAGAAGATGCGATCGGCGGTGGACCTGCTGCGCAACATCGAGCATCGGCGGCAGACGATTTACCGGGTCGTCGAGTCGATCGTGGCCCGGCAGAAGGATTTCCTCGACAAAGGCGTCGAACACATCAAGCCCATGATGTTGAAGGACATCGCCGAAGACATCGGCATGCACCTTTCGACCGTGTCGCGCGTCGTCAATCGCAAGTACGCGCACACGCCGCAGGGCGTGATCGAACTGCGCCGTTTCTTCACCGAAGGCATGTTGAATGAAGAAGGCGAGGAAGTTTCCACTCGAATTATTAAGCTAAAGATCAAAAAATTGATAGAAGAAGAAGACTCTCACAACCCCATCACCGACGATCAAGTGGTAAAAATTCTAGTGAAAGATGGAATTAAATTGTCGCGCAGAACTGTCGCCAAATACCGCGATCAGATGCGCATTCCCGGGTCGCGGGAACGGCGCGCCGTCGTCTAACGGCGCCGCGAGTTTGCACCCTGGAAGGAGAACCTAATGACGTTTGAATACACAGGTCGTCACATTGAAGTCACACCAGCAATTCGTCAGCATGTGGAAGAGCAATTCAAGAAGCTGACTCCGCTTTTTAACGGCAACGAAGTTCCGGTCCACGTGATTCTGGCAGTTGAAAAGAACCGGCAGACCGGCGAAGTGATCGTCCACTGGCTCAACCACACGTTGACGGCGGCAGATACGAATGCCGACATGTACATGGCCTTGAGCCGGGCCATTGGGAAGATCGAGAAGCAGGCGCTGAAGCTCAAGAAAAAGATCGTCGACCGCAAACACACTTCGATGAAGACCTCGGTCGCGGCTCCGAATCCGGACGGCAACCTGCAAGCCGCGCCCGCGCCGGTGCGCATTATTAATGCGAGACGCTACAGCGTGAAGCCCATGACGGCGGAAGAAGCGGCGATGGATCTTTCAGCCAAGCCCGATAATTTCATCGTCTTTCGCGATGCCGATACCAGTCGCGTCGGGGTGTTGTATAAACGACAAGACGGCAACTTCGGCTTGATCGAGCCTTAATCATTTCTGGTTATCGTTTGCTTGCGGGAGCAGCGCCGGTGGCGTTGCTCCTTTTTTATCGCTCTCTAATGGTAGTAGACTGCAAACGATAAATTGTCGTGACTTCAAAACAGCGTAAACACACCGACACTGCCGATATCGTAATAATCACCGGCCTCAGTGGCTCAGGCATGTCGTCGGCAGTCAACGCCTTCGAGGACCTGGGCTTTTTCTGCGTCGACAACATGCCGTTGACGCTGCTGCCGACTTTTGCGCGACTGGTGCGGGCATCGGATGAAGAACGCGGACGCATCGATCGCGCGGCGCTGGTTATCAGCTTTCGGGAGGGTCACTTTCTCACTGACTTTGAGAAGCAGTTGCAGGTCCTGCGCAAACAAGGCTTGCGCGTTCTGGTGATGTTCTTCGAAGCATCTGATGACATCCTGGTGCGTCGTTTTAGCGAGACCCGACGGCCCCATCCAGCGGACCGCGCCAAGGGACTCGCCGACGCAATCAGGAATGAGCGTAAGGCCATGCGCCCGGTCCGGGAATTGGCCGATGAAGTTGTGGACACGTCCGATCACACGGTCCACTCGCTGCGCAAACTTGTGCTTAACAGGTTTACGGCCACCGGCGACGCAGGGCTGATGCAAGTGGAGGTTCTCAGTTTCGGCCATCGGTTTGGCACCCCGCGCGACATGGAACTGTTGTTCGACGTCCGGCATTTGCCCAACCCTTTTTTCATTCCGGAACTGCGGGCGCTAACGGGGGCCGATCGTCGCGTGGTGAAATATTTGAATACCCAGCCTGAGGTCGAAGAAACGCTCTCGCGATTTTCTGATCTGTTGTACTACCTGCTGCCGCAGTATCAGCGGGAAGGGAAGTCGTACGTCACAGTCGGTATTGGTTGCACGGGTGGCCGTCATCGATCGGTGATGGTTGCCAATCAAATCATGAAACGTTTGCGACGAGCGGGGTTTGATGCGCGAGCAATCCATCGAGATATTCGCAAGGCCGACAACAACTACAAGCGCGGTGCTAAAGTCGCCCGTTCCCGGAAGGCGGGTGCATGAAAGTTATGACCGATCAGAAAAACAAATCCGAACAGCCGCCGTTGATTGGCGGAGTGATCGTAACTCACGGACATCTCGCCAGCGAGTTCATTGCCGCCGCCGAAATGATTGTTGGGCCAATGCCGCACGTGACCCCGGCGTCCATCGACTGGCATGACAACGTCGATGTGGCCCGCGCCGAACTTCAACGGGCGATCACGCGCGTATCGCGCAGTCGCGGTGTATTGCTGCTGACGGACATGTTTGGCGGCACGCCCACTGACATCGCTTCCATGTTTCTCGATAATCCGAACATCGAGGTGGTCACCGGCGTGAATCTGCCGATGATTCTAAAACTCGCCGATCAAAGCGAGGCCGATACGCTCACCGAATTGTCGCGGCGCGTACGCGAGGCCGGCCACGAAGGAATCCATGTTGCCGGCGAACTCTTGAGCCCCACCAATAAAAGCTGACCCTCAGTCCTTCGCAAACTTTTCCCTAAAAATCAGAATTTTCTGAAAACAGCGCCCCTTCCGCCATTTATTCACTAAAGGGAGGAGCCTGATGTGATTCCCGCGGACAAGAGTTTATTCGTTAGCCAGTGCCCGGCGCGCGAATTTGCTCGCGGCTCGGTCCCAGTGAGTGCTATGAAACAAGTAGTCTTTTGCCTCCTTTTATTGACGATCGCTCCTGCGATCATCTCAGCGCAGACGCAGACCCGACAGCGTCTGTCCTCTGAACAATCCACCAGAAATGAACAAGATGCGGCCCGCACGCGAGTCGTCGGTCCCAAAGTCGCGAACCATGTCGAAGGCCCGAAGCTGCGGCCGAACGCGGGTCCGGCCACAGGTTCGGCTGCGCGCTCGAACACATTCACGTGGGGAAATATTCCGATTGCGGAACAGCCGGCGCGCGTGGCGGCAGCTCCAAACAATTCGTCCGCGACGGTAGCCCAGCCACCGGCGCCGAAATTGGTCCAGCCAACCGTACTCGCCGTCAAAGGACCAACAGAGAGCGTGATCGTACCCGTGACTTCGCCCCGTTCAGCGCCGCCGGCGAATTACATTGTCGGCGCAGGCGACGTGCTCGACATTAGTCTGGCCAACACCACGTCGCGCGAATCCACCCTTTTCACTGTCTTTAACAATGGCACGATCGATTATCCGCTGCTCAATGGGCCAGTCGCGGTCGCCGGTCTGACGACCGATCAAATTAGCGGCCTGCTGGCAGCCCAAATCAAAGTTATCAAGACGCCCAAGTTAAAGGTCAGCGTGCGTGATTACGCGAGTCACACCGTCATCATCAGCGGCTTGGTTGATAGCGCCGGCAAGAAAGTTTTGCGGCGCGAGTCTATGCCGCTCTACGCGATCTTGACGGAAGCTTCCGTTCGGCCTGAAGCCTACAGCGTCACAATCCTTCATAACGGCAAAGAGGGAGCACCGCTTTCGTTGAAAGATGAATTGGCCATGTCGACGCTTGTGTATTCCGGCGACGCAATTAAGATTAGCGGAGGCAATGCGACTCCCGGGCAATATGTATACGTTGGCGGCGACGTCGCAGCACCCGGAGAGAAGACGCTTCGTCCCGGCATGACTTTGACGCAAGTGCTCTTATCAGCAGGCGCCGACCTGTCATCGAAGCGAATTGCCAAAATCGCGCGACGCGACGAAGGTGGACTGCTCTCGACCGTTGAATATGACGTCAAATCTATCGCGCAGGGAAAAATCCCCGACCCCCAGATCGTCGCCGGCGATCGAATTGAAGTTAGGCGCGGGCTGTAAGAACTATTCGCAGTTAGGAAGCAAGGGGCGGTTTTGACCGCCCCTTTTTGTGTCTGCATGGTTGACAGGATCGGGTCAGACTGTAAACTCGACAATCCGCATGGACAACAAAGCCCGCGCCCGCTTGATTCATCTCTTGATCTCGAAGTCCATGGCTGAGGCCTTGCTGATTGCCGCAGTCGCCGTTGGTTTCTATTTTGCGACGACCAATCCAAATTTGCGCGGCGTGCTCGACAATGCTGACCGAACCTGGGTGACCGGCTGGGCTGTCGACGAAGGCAATCCGGGCTCGCGCGTCGAGGTGCAGTTGTTTGTCGATGATGCGTTCGCGGTGGCAGGCACGGCAAATCAATTTCGCCCTGATGTGCATGAGGCGAAACGCGCCGACGATGACTGGCATGGATTCGCGTTGCGCATGCCCACTCTCCATCCGGGCGACCACGAGGCGCGTGTGTATGCGGTGCATCCGAATGGCAACGGGGCGCGCCGGACGCTGCAACTTATAGGGAAGCCATTTAACTTTCGCGTTGAGTGATGATGTCCACTGAAACTGATCGAGGGCGGTTAGCCGCGGGCCACGCGGACTTCACCAATCCAAGCGAGCGGTCGCTCGCGGGTTGGGAGATCGCGTCAGTATTTTCATCCGCACTTATTGCCGAGTGGATCCTTTCAGCCGCCGCCGGACGCACAAAACTAATCGTCTTGATACCGGTTAGTCTGGCGTTCGTGCTGGTCATCGGCTCGCAGGTCCTGCGCAGGGAAGCGTTGCGCGAACTGGGAATTCGTTTCGATAACTTTTTCAGCGCAATGAAACTGCTTGCGCTACCGATGATCGTGGTCACGTTATTTTGCGTCGCTTTTGGCTGGACGTCTGGAACGCGACCGGACGTTTTTAAATGGCATGCCGCACGCCCGATTGTCTTCCAGCTTCTGTTAGGCTTTGCCTGGGGCTTCGTTCAGCAGTACGTGCTTCAGAGCTTCATCAATCGGCGCGCACAAATTGTGTGGCAGCGCGGCCTGGGCAGCGTCTTTTTGACTGCCGCAATTTTCGCTTTGCTTCACTTTCCGAATCCCTGGCTGATGCTGATGACCTTTATCGGCGGTTTGGTGTGGGCTTTCGTTTATCAGCGGACGCCGAACCTGTTTGCGCTGGCGGTGTCCCATTCGGTCATGACCTGGGTTCTGGTTTCGACGCTGCCTGACTCTGCCTTGAACCATCTGCGCTTCGGATTTAAGTACTTCGCATAATTCCTGAGCGTTTACGGACACTTTCGCGTGATTTTCAGTGCACGTTTGTGGCTGTACCGTTTGAACGCTCGTGTTATACTCTCCGTGTCTTGCAAGAGAGCAAGTCGGGTGATCGCTGCTTCGCCTTTAAATCTGAGAAATCAGACTCGAGCCGAAGGAGAGGAAAGTCCGAACACCGAAGGGCAGCGAGCCCGCTAACGGCGGGGCGCCTATCTTTCAAACCTGAAATTTCAGAGAAGAAGTTGGGCGACGACAAGTGCAACAGAGAATAGACCAGCCGCGGTTTGGCTTGAGATTTCGGAGTGAAATCTCAGGTTCAAACCAGGTGATGGGTGAAACGGTGCGGCCCGCAAGGGCTAGTTTCGATCTGAAATTTTCAAATTTGAGATTTCAGATTTCAGATGAGTAAGAGCGCACCGGCGCGCGTGGCGACATGCGCGGCCAGGCAAACTCCTCGCGGTGCAAGACCAAATAGGGAGGCATTTTTGGAATTTCAAATTTGAGATTTCAAATTCGAGTTGCCCGCTCGTAGCCTCCGGGTAGGTCGCTTGATCCAAACGGCAACGTTTGGGCTAGAGGAATGATCGCCACTCTGCTTTCAGATTTGAGATGGCTTAAGTTTGAAATATCAAATTTGAGATTTCAAATCTGAAAGTAGAGTACAGAATTCGGCTTACAGACTTGCTCTCAACGCAAGACATCAATCCTGCGAAAGCGTGCTCTTCAAAACCTGTATTGTGTCGCACCCTGGTGGTGCGTTCAGTTCGCCGGCATTCTGAAGGTTACTGACAAGGAGACCCCGGACAATGGCCAACCGCAAAGGAGTGTTCATCGGCGCTTATGTTCCGAACGAATTGAAGGAGTCGCTCCGTCGCCGCGCCGCGGCTGAACATCGAACTCTTTCGCAGGAGATTACCCGCATCCTGACCGAAGCCATCCACGGGCGAAATTTGCCTGCCGGGAGCATCGATCGCCGCGCCCCTAACTCGCCCTCGCGTCGTCGCGGATCCGACCCCTTCCCCAGACGCCGACGCGAAGATTTGCCCTACGCGCCGACCGAGGGGCGTCCCACCGACGACAATTCGTAAGCACCGGCATTCCGCGCCAAACGAAATTTGAGATACGTTGTAGTCATCGCGTTTGTCGGGCTGCTGCTGTTTCTGCTCCTCCTTTTATTTCGCAAGCTTCGACCCTACCTGATTGCCGGCAGAGATTTGCTGCTGACGCTGCGAGACCTCAAGAACAAATTGAGTCAACCAGCAAAATCCCAAACTCAACCTGAAAAACTGATTCGCTGCGAAGCCTGCGGAACGTGGGTCCCTGGCGCGCGAATGTTGGTAGGAAAGTCCGGTCAGATGTTTTGTTCGCGAGAGTGCCTCGGAGTTCGGCAGATTAAGTAAGCTCACGCTGTCTTCGTCTTGC
>DATANL010000560.1:0-3480 GCA_036266295.1 Pyrinomonadaceae bacterium
ACGATGCCGTTGACACCCTGGGAGGCGAAACCTTCAACAACCTGAATTTGCTGTTCGCGATCGTCTTCGCGCAATGGCCCTTTCCAAATCACTTCGACTTCGGCGCCCGGCGTTGAGAGTTCGCGCGCAGCCTTGATGGCGCCGGCGTGAATACTCTTCCAAAACTCATGCGACGTACCTTTGGGAATGACTGCGACGCTCAATTTTTTGCCGCCTGGCTTCGATCGATTACAACCGAAGGCCAGGGCCAACAGCACGACGAACAATAGGACAAAAGTTTTCCGCATAGTCTCCTCGTTTACCGACATTACCCTCGTCCATCGTCAGCGATTCCTTCACGACGATTCGTTTAGAGGCCGCACTTGTGCGGCCCGCCGCGCCGGACAAGTCCGGCGTCTAAACGGACGTTATTTCTTATCAGCAACTTGATCGTCAATCACAATCACATACAACTCCTTCGGTCCATGCACGCCGACTGTCAGAGTCAATTCAATATCGGCCGTGCGCGAAGGTCCGGTGATGAAAGTGATCGCGCGGCTCATCTCCTTCGGATCGTCGCGACGCAATTGACTCAGCGCATCGGCTATCGTCAGCACCACATTACGCGCGTGGACGATGGCGATGTGCACCGGCGGCAACAACGACACCAACCGGTGCCGCTCACTTTCGGCCACCAGCACGAGTGTGCCGGTTTCGGCAATCGCCGCTTGCGCCGCCGTGATCCCGACATCGTAATTGAACAGGTCCTGCGGCGCCGGACAAACATCGATTTCATCCGAGTCGATGTCGCTCGCCAGCCTCGCAACCGTCGGCGAATCCGATAAGGCGATCCGTTTCCCCACCAATCTGGCTTGCAGATCAGCAATGATCACCGACAAGGTGCGCGCTGCTGCTTCGTCGTCCGGCGCGATATGGCAATGCCCGCCAACAGATTCGAGGCGCGCGCAAAACATTTCGAGCGGCGAAAGCGATCCATCTGCGACGATTGGTTCACCATAGTCCGGCACAATCGTGTGCTCCGCATGCACAATGCCCTTGCTGGCTGCCAGACTCGATCGAATCGAATGCATGATCGCGTCGCGCGCTTCACGCGATTTGTTGGTCATGTTCTCGTTCACGATCTACCTGCCGTTTCTCGCCGCCATTGCCGGCGGAACGACTCTGCCTCGATCGGGCGCAGGTCGCGCGCGCTGGTCCATGCCGCCAGCGGCGGTGCTACGCGGGCCATCAATCCGCCGACTTTCCCAATTCGTTCGCCGCGCTTGATGAATCGCTGCAGCAAATAACCAACTCTGGCACTGAACTCGTAGAGACGCGGCCGCATCATCACCATGGCCCAAAACTTAAAGGCCATTTGTTCACCGCGATTTTTCGCGACAACTTCTGACTCCTGACTCCCGGCTCGCGGCTCGCGCTTTATTTCCGCGCGCAGGTGCAACAACAACTCGGGAATATCGATCTTCACCGGGCAAACTTCACGGCACGCGCCGCACAGACTCGACGCGTACGGTAATTGCGAGCTCTTCTTCAGCCCAATTAATTGCGGGGTGATGACCGCGCCAATCGGACCGGGATAAACCGAGCCGTAAGCGTGACCGCCAATCTGCTGATAAACCGGACAGGCATTCAGGCAAGCGCCGCAGCGAATGCACGCCAGCGACTGCCGCGTCGTGGGGTGCGCCAGCATCTTCGATCGTCCGTTGTCCAAAAGAATGACGTGCAATTGTTCCGGGCCCTCGCCATCCGTCGTGCGCTTCGTACCGGTAATCAACGATTGATACGACGTCAGGTGCTGGCCGGTGCCGGAGCGCGGCAGCAGCTTTAGGAAGACTGCGAGATCCGAGAACCGCGGTATCACTTTCTCAATTCCCATTACCGCGATGTGGATCTTCGGCAAACTCGTGGTGAGTCGAATGTTGCCCTCGTTCTCCAAAATCAGAATCGTCCCGGTTTCGGCGACACCGAAGTTCACGCCGCTGATGCCGACATCCGCAGCCGCAAATTTTTGCCGCAACACGCGGCGCGCAGTCGCGGTCAACATCACCACGTCATCAGTCGGAGCGATGCCAAGTTTCTCGACAAACAGATCGGCAATCTGATATCGCGTTTTGTGAATGGCGGGGGCGATGATGTGCGAAGGCGTCTCGCCGGCAAGCTGGATGATGTATTCCCCGAGATCGGTTTCCAGCGCTTCAACGCCGATCGCTTCGAGCGCCGCATTCAGATGGATTTCTTCGGTCGTCATGCTCTTGCTTTTGACGACCAGGCGCGCCTGATGTTCGCGCGCTAGTATCTTGACGATCTCATTGGCTTCGGCGGCATCACGCGCCCAGTGAATCTGCGCGCCGGACGCTTCAGCATTGGCGGTAAACTCGTCGAGGTACTTATCGAGATTGAGCAGCGTCTCGTCCTTGATGCGCCGCGCCTCTGAGCGCAAATCTTCCCAGTTCGAAACACTGCGCACCGCAGCGAGACGCCGCTGGCCGAACAGCGACGTAACGTTTTTCAACGCACCGCGCAACTGCGTATCGGTCAGCGCGGCCCGCGCGTTGGCGTCGAATGTCTCGCTGGTTACTTGGTCCATAGAAGCTGCCACAGAGACACAGAAGCACAGAGAAAAGTCGCAGGGACCGGATCAATGGACTTCATGCAAACAGAACTCTTCAACCATTGAATAGCCGAAACGCGCATCCTGATCCGGTCGCTACCGCTCCCGGTTCTGACACTGCGTAAACATCTCTGTGTCTCTGTGCCTCTGTGGCAAATCATTCTTACTGACTCGCTAACAACTCAGCCAGGTGCATCACGCGCGCCTTCGATCCTATCCGTGACAGCCGCCCGCCAATTTGCATCAGACAACTCGCGTCACCGGACACGACCGCGTCTACTCCAGCGCGTTCAATTGCTTCAATCTTCTGATCCAGGATCGCCGTGGAAATTTCCGGATACTTGACTGAGAATGTTCCGCCGAAGCCACAGCACGCATCCGCGTTCTCGAGCTCGACGAATTCAGCATCACGCACCTGACTGATTAGCGCGCGCGGCTCGTCGCGGACCCCGAGTTCGCGCAAGCCATGACACGCATCGTGCCAGGTGACTTTCCCTTTGAAGCGCGCACCGACGTCGGTCAGTTTCAGCTGGCGCACGAGAAACGAACTCAATTCAAAAGTCCGCGCGGCCAACGCATGAGCACGGGCCCGCCACTCGGCGTCGTCGGCGAACAGAACCTCGTAATGATGGACCATCGCGGTGCACGACCCGGACGGACTCACAATGAATTTGGCGTCGCTTTGCTCGCACAGATCGATGAAACGCTCCGCCACGGCGCGCGCCTCGCGGCGATAGCCGGTATTGAAAGCAGGCTGGCCACAGCAAGTCTGTCGTTCATCGAATTCAACTTCACAACCGGCGCGGCGCAGGACCTCGACAGTGCTGGTGCCGACGCTGCTCCATAATTGATCGACGAGGCAGGTAACGAAC
>DATANL010000561.1:0-4569 GCA_036266295.1 Pyrinomonadaceae bacterium
GGGACTTGTCCCGCCGGCGGGCACAAGTGCCCGCTCTAAACGAATCGAGACTCCGAAACGATGCATCAAGTCGAAATAGCCACCACTCGAGAAGCCCTGTTGGATGCGCCAGAGATGACGCTCAACATGGGCCCGCAGCATCCGTCGACGCACGGCGTCCTGCGTGTGGTGCTTAAGCTGGACGGCGAAACCGTTATCGATCTCGACTGCGACATCGGCTACCTCCATCGCGGCATGGAGAAAATTGCCGAGAACCGCATGTACACAATGATCGCGCCGTACTGGGATCGGCTCGATTACATCGCGGCGGTTTCGAACGGCCTGGTGTGGGTCGAAACGGTCGAACAGATTATGGGGCTCGATGTCCCGCGCCGCGCTCACTATATAAGGACGATCCTCACCGAACTGAACCGCATAGCTTCGCACTTGCTGTGGCTCGGTACACACGCGATGGACATCGGCGCCGTGACGATCCTGCTGTGGGCGTTTCGCGAGCGCGAAGAGATTCTTAAAATTTTCGAGCGACAGTTTGGGGCGCGGCTGACTTGTCACGCATGGCGTGTGGGCGGGATGCCCAATGATGCTTACGACGGCTTCGTCGAAGACTGTAAGCGGTTCGTCGATTACTTTCCGAAGCGGCTGGACGAATACGAGACCGTGCTTTCCGAGAATCGCATTTGGCTGGGTCGCACGGTCGGCATCGGCGTCATCTCGGCTGAAGATGCTGTCGCGATCGGTTTATCCGGTCCGGCGCTGCGCGGCTCCGGCGTGGCGTGGGACATCCGCAAGTCGCGTCCGTACGCGGCCTATGCCGAAATGGATTTTGAGGTGCCGCTTGGCGAAAACGGCGACACCTTCGATCGCTACCTGGTCCGCATGGAAGAGATGCGACAGTCTCGTCGCATCATCAAGCAAGCGGTCGAGAATCTGCCTGACGGACCGGTGAACGCGAAAGTGCCGAAGCTCGTCAAGCCGCCGGCCGGTGACTACTATCACTCGATTGAAGGACCGAAGGGCGAGATTGGATGTTACCTGGTTTCAGACGGCTCGCAGCAACCGTGGCGCGTGCGCGTCCGTCCGCCCTCCTTTATTAATCTGCAGGCGTTGCGGCAGATGAGCATCGGACACCTGGTCGCGGACGTCGTGGCCATCATCGGGACGTTGGATATTGTGTTGGGTGAGATTGATCGGTAAATAAATTAGCCACAGATGAACACAGATTTCCACAGATGAATAATTTCTGATCTGTGCCAATCCGTGTTTATCTGTGGCTGTTAAGATGCTTCTACTCGCCGCACCAACTTTCATTGACAGCCTGCTGCTGAAATTCTTCAGCGAGCAGACGGTGAACTATGTCATCTGGCCGTTTATTCAAATCGGGCTGGTCGTGGTCATCACTACGGGCTGGGTCGCTTACGCAACTTATCTCGAGCGAAAAATTTCGGCCTTCATGCAGGCGCGGTTGGGGCCGATGCGCGTCGGGCCCTGGGGTTTGCTGCAACCGATTGCCGACGGCATCAAACTGTTGACGAAGGAAGACTTCATTCCGGAGGACGCGGACCGCTGGATCTTTTTCGTCGCGCCGTATATCGCCGTGGTGGCTGCCTTCATTGTCATGGCGGTCGTTCCCTTCGGACCTGATTGGGCCGTCATTACCGACGTAAACATCGGCGTGCTGTTCGTTCTGGCCGTCTCGAGTGTAGGCGTGTTGGCGTTGATTCTCGCCGGCTGGTCGTCAAATTCCAAGTACGCTTTGATGGGCGCCCTGCGTTCCAGCGCGCAGATGGTTTCGTACGAAGTCTCGATGGGGATGGCGATCATCGGGGCGCTGATGTTTGCGCGCACCTTGTCGCTTTCGGGAGTCGTCAGCGCCCAGGCTTCCAACTCGATCTGGTTTCTGTTCTATCAACCGATCGGCTTTATGATTTTTCTCGTCAGCGGAATTGCCGAGAACAATCGCGCGCCGTTCGATCTGCCCGAAGCTGAATCCGAATTGGTCGCCGGATTTCATACCGAGTATTCAGGGTTTCGCTGGTCGCTTTTCTTCATGGCCGAGTACGCCGCGATGGTCGTGGTGACGGCCGTGGCGACGACGCTCTATCTCGGCGGTTGGTATTTTCCCTTCGTCTATCGGTTGACTGAAGCGAAGGGTTATCACAACGTCTACGTGGCCGTCAGTGTCCTGGTGTTTTTGGCGAAGGCGGGGCTGCTCCTTTATTTATACTTCTGGTTGCGCTGGACGCTGCCGCGGTTCCGTTACGATCAGCTGATGGATCTCGGTTGGAAATGGATGTTGCCCGCCGCGCTTATCAACATTGTGGTCACCGCGATCGGCGTGACTGTGATTCAAGGCCTTAATAACCCGGCCGGACTGCGCACGATCAAGTCCCTGGAAACCGGATTGGGTTTGACGCTCAGTGGAAAAGCGATTGCGATCGTTTTCGGTTTTGGCAACCTGCTCGTGACTGCGGGTATCCTGTCGTTGATTAATTGGCGATCGCGCGACTTCAATCTGAAGAAACAACGGCGAAAGATTCGTCTGGTCGATCCGCCGAAGGGCAGACCAGCGGTCATGCCGGTGAGTTCTGAGTCGCCAGGTTAAGTTCACCACAGAGGACACAGAGGAATTCGAAACTGAAGACTCAAACTGAAAACTGAAAACTGAAAACTATTTATGCCATTAGTTCCTGTTCCCAAACCTACTTTCGCGCAGAAGCTGAAACGCTTCTTCATGGGCGATCTATTACAAGGTATGGCCGTGACGTTGGGCTTCAACATTGGCGCCTTGACGGACAAAGACTCCGTGGCCGGGAAGGGAATCTACACGGAGCAGTATCCGAAGGTCCGGCCTGAGGTGGCGCCGCGCTTTCACGGCGCGCCGCGACTGAACATGGATCCCGAGACGCACGATACGCTCTGCATTGCTTGTAACCTCTGCGCGCTCGCCTGTCCCGAAGACTGCATCGACGTGATCCCGATGGACGTCGAGGTCGTGGTGGCCGGCAAGCCGCGCCGCAAAAAAGTGCTCGATGAATTTATCTTCGATACTTCGCGCTGCATGTTCTGCGCGCTCTGCCAGGAAGCCTGTCCGACATATTGTCTGGAGTTGACGCAGGATTTTGAGTTAGCCACCTACTCGCGAGCCGGTTTTGTCTGGAACCGCGAGATGCTGGAGCAGGGAAGAGAGACAGTGAAGTACGAGAGCTAGGGAAAAGATTTATTTATCATTTCTCATTGGCCATTTATTATTTGTCATTTTATTTGTCAGAAGCACGCGCTGATTTAGCCGTGCCACTCCCAACCACAATGAACAAATGACAAATGGCCAATGACAAATAAGTCTTTCTCGTTCCACTAAAGCAAATGATCCTTTCCGGCTGGGAATCAGTTTTCTTCTGGGTCTTCTCAATCGCCGCGATCCTGGCGGGTCTTTTGACCGTCATGGCGCGCAACGCGGTGCACTCTGCCCTGTTTTTGATTTCGTCGCTGGTGTCGGTGGCCGCGTTGTTCATTTTGCTGGGCGCGGAGTTCATCGCCGGCGTGCAAATTCTGGTCTACGTCGGCGGCGTCATGGTGCTGTTCTTATTCGTCATCATGCTGGTGAACGTCGGGGCTGAGGAGGAAGGACGCGCCGCCATCTTTAATCGGCCCGCGCAGGTCACGGCGGCGCTCGTGTTTCTGGGATTGCTGGCGGGCGTCCTGGTGATTTACGCGATTCCGCGTGGGTATCAGGCGATGCAAAAACGCGACGAGGCCGCTCTGCAGCAATCGAATGCGAAGCGCGCCGCCGCCGAGAATAATATGGACACGGCCGCCACGGGCGTCAGCCGTCTGACCAAAGAGACCGAGCGCGTGGGCACGAGTCTCTATACCTACGCATCTCTGCCGTTTGAAATTGCCAGTATCCTGTTGCTGGTCGCGATCATCGGTTCAGTGATGCTGGCGCGCACCTTGAAGCAGGAAGTCGCCGCCGACGATGTCGATCCGGACGTGTTGAGCGAGACTAAATCGAAATCAGTTTGACGATGCATCAACTATTCCCCAGTCTGGCTTTGCTGTTTCAAGAGACGAGTCGCGCGACGACCGCGCTTGAAAGCATCAAGCACCCGGACCTCTCGAAGTTCCTGGTGATTGCCGCCATTCTTTTTATTATCGGCGTGGCTGGCGTGCTTACTCGTCGCAATCTGCTCGTGATCTTCATGTCGATCGAATTGATTCTGAATGCGGCGAACCTGAACTTCATCGCTTTCTCGCGTTACTTACAGGACACGGGTCGCGGCGATCCGCTTTCGGGTCAACTGTTCACCGTGTTCGTAATCGTGGTCGCCGCAGCCGAGGCGGCGATCGGCCTCGGCATCGTCATCGCTCTCTATCGCAATCGTGAAACGATCTGGGTTGATGAAATTGATTTAATGAAGTGGTAAGCGTAGTCCTGAGTCTGAAGCTGATAAAAGGAGCTAACCGTCATGGGAGTATGTCTCAAATGTAAGCTCGACCCCTGTCAATGTGGTGCGGACGAGGATATGGAACAGGCGCGCAGCCGGTCCGATGAATCGCAAGGCGACCAGG
>DATANL010000562.1:0-3852 GCA_036266295.1 Pyrinomonadaceae bacterium
CTGGTTAGTGGACGATCAGCGAGATTTCTCAAGTCGGCAGGATGTGCTGGCTTACAAGTCGGATGTGTTGACGGCGCCGTTACAAATCAGCGGACAGCCGATCGTTAATCTATTTGCTTCGACAAGTGGAACTGATTCTGATTGGGTGGTGAAAGTTATCGATGTCTATCCGGATGAGACTGCGCCTGATGCGAAGTTAGGTGGGTATCAATTGGCGGTGTCGATGGACATCTTCCGCGGTCGCTACCGGGAGAGCTTCGAAAATCCGAAAGCGATCACTCCGAACGAGCCGCTACTTTACAAGTGGGCCTTGCCGACGGTGAATCATGTTTTCCTGCCGGGACATCGCATCATGATCCAGATTCAGTCGAGCTGGTTTCCCCTCTACGATCGCAATCCGCAGAAGTTTGTCCCGAATATCTTCTGGGCCCAGCCGGGCGATTATCAAAAGGCAACGCAGCGGATTTATCGCATGACCGGAAAGGCCAGCTTTATTGAATTGCCGGTGGTGGCGACGCGGTGAACCCTTTTGGAGTGCGGCGGCTTGACGCCGCTTTTCCGGGTCCTTTACTTTCCAGTCTTCCCTTGTGAGCACGCCGATTTATCAAAGCGAAAAGCGCCGTCAAGCCGGCGCACTCCGAAACAATGGCTGAAGCGAAAACTAAACCGACGAACCAGACGGTCAAAGACTTCATCAGCAAACTGCCGGACAAGCAGACGCGCGATGATTGCACGATCATCGCGAAGCTGATGGAGGACGCTACGAAACAAAAGGGTGTGATGTGGGGGACGAGCATTGTCGGTTTTGGCACGACCACGATCACGTATGCCGGCGGCAGGGAAGCAGATTGGCCGGCGGTTGCCTTTTCGCCGCGCAAGCAGAATCTGACTTTGTACGTCAGCCCGAGCGATCCGAATAAGAAGGAGTTACTGGCAAAACTCGGGAAACACAAAGTGTCCGGGAGTTGCCTGCACATCAAGCGTTTGTCTGATGTCGATCTTCCGACGCTGAAAAAGCTGATTGCCGTTAACGTCAAAAAGAATAAACGTTGAAGGGGACTTGTTGATGAAAAGTCGATTGTTCTTGGTGCTGATGGCGTGTTCGGTGCTCGCCGTCGGCGGCTATGCTCGTAAATCTACTGCGACACTGCAATCGAAGCCGGTGTTTTCGAGTAGCTACACGTCGCTCACCAATTGCGGCAGTGGCATGACGAAGAAGGAAGAGCGCGAGGCTGCAAAGCATGGTTCGGACATTCCTTCGAAGTGCAAAGGCCTGGCCGGATATGCAGTCGACATCTCGTATTCAGCGTGCTCGTCCAACTTCGCTTTGCGGCGCGGCGATGAAAGCATTCCCCTGGGCATGCAGGCGATTGGTTGGCCACAGAAAACTGTAGAGTGGCGACTCGCCGACGGAAAACCGTTTGCCGTCATCATGCGGGTCTATGAATACGCCGGCAATGAGTTGTGCAGCACGGCCGGCAAGATCAAGAGTGAGTCGCTGATGGTTCAGGGATTAAAAGGCTACGAGCACATCGAAGGGTCCGTCGATGCGCGCACACCGAATGCCAACGCCAAGGCGAGAGAGCTGGCCGATAAAGCCTTCGCGAAACCGAAGGCCTGAGCGCTGAATCCTCACGAATGACCGGGGCCATGTAGTATTGATGTGAGATGCTTGCGGTAATTTCCGGTCGCGACGAATATAAAATTACCGGGCGGACAAACTGTTTCGCCTTTCTCGAATCCTAGCTCCGTTCGCGCGGAATTAGATCGCCAGTTTCACGGCCCGATCGCCGATCCTATACAATCCCTCAGACAAAGAATCGCAGGAGACACTATGAAAATTACAGTCTACGGCTTTATCGTCCTCACCTTCATCGGCGCAGGGGCCGCCTCGGCCAGCGCCCAAATCGCCCGGCCGACGCCGACTCCGGCAGTCGCCGCCAGACCGACGCCGACGCCCGCGCCAGCCAACGCTCCAGTTCCGCCATCGAAGATCGCTCTGGTGGATACGTCGATGTTCGGTGATGAGAAGAATGGGATCTATCGCTTTGTGGATGCGACGCGGGCTGTGGCAGCTGAATTCAAGACACGCAGTGACGAGGTCAATAACCTGGCGAAGCGACTGACGGCGCTGGCTAACGAAGTCGACGCGCTGATGAAAGCCAATCCGCCAAATAAAACCGTCATCGACGCCAAGCAGCAGCAGGGCGGAGCGTTGCAGGCTGAGTACGACAACAAGAAAGCGAAGTTGGATGAAGACCTCGGCAAACGATATGACCAGGTCGTGTCTCCCATCTCGCGGCAGATCGGTGTGGCGTTGGACCAATTTGCGGCGCAGCGTGGCGTCACGATGACGCTGGATGTAAGCAAGATCCTGCCGGCGATCCTCACCGTCGTGCCGGCTGCCGACATGACGCAGGCGTTCATTAATGATTTCAATGCGAAGAATCCGCGGACGGCTGCCGCGCCGGCGGCTACGCCGAAACCCTAGAGACATTACGAGCAGCGTTGAAAATCAAAGCGGTAGCGACTGGATCAAATGGTCCGGTCGCTACCGCTCGGTTTGTGGGCGTTACTGGAAAGTTATTGTGGTCCGAAGCGAGTCCGGAATTCGGGGGAGGTGATGAACGCCTTCACCATTTCCGCCGCCTTGTAATCGCCATTGAACTGGTTCATCTTGCCCAGCCAAAAATCATATCCGCCGAAGTTCCCATCAGGTGCATCGTCAGGGTTGCGTCGCAGATAGCCGAAGTACTGCATCAGCACGAACGCGCGTCTCATTTCGGCGTTCGTGAAGGTCGGGTTTTCAGCAATCTTTCGCAAAACGGTGGCTGCAGTTTCCTGTCCGTTGTTGAGACCGTTGACGAGCGCATCGCGTTGGGCCGAGGTTAAAGGATTGCCGGCTTGCGTGTTGAGCTTGTCAACATATTGGGCCGCCGTCATTGATGCCGGGTAATTTGCCAGGAACTCAGGCTGCGTGACGAAGCGGCTGATAAAATCGACCTTGTTCGCTTCCAGCACTTGTTCATATCCGGCGTTGCCGACAATGACGTTACGACCGATGTCCTGACTGTCGCGCACGAATTCGCGGTAACGCGGAAAACCGCGCGGCCGGCTTGTCGTTGCGGGTAACGCCGCTTTGTACAGGCGATAGATCAGAAAGCCGGTGTTCTGAAATTCAATCGAGAGGAAGAACGCGGCCGAGGTGTCGACCCGTTTCACGGTGCGGCATTGCAGGTCGGCGCCGCAGGACTCGATGTTGTTGGTCCAGAAAGCCAAACCCGAGCCATCCGGCACACGATTGAGAAAATCCTTGTAGTGCTGATCGACAAACGTCGATGACGTGTCGATCGTGTTCACGGGAGACGACGAATCGTTATCGCCAATCATGAGTTTGGTGGCCGATGGCGTCACGATGGTGGCGTTGCCGGTGGCGTTGCCGAGAGCCAGCGAAACAGATTCAGTCGGCTGGACCATGCCGTTGTCGGTCAGCAGCACGTCGAAAGTCTTCTTCGTTTCTCCGGCCGCGAAGCGCAGCGTGCCGACCGCCGTCGTATAGTCCTTGCGCTCGGTGGCAGTGCCGTCCGAGGTCGAATAATCGACTGATGCTCCCGATGAAACGTCGCCCGTGCGGAGCACCGTGATCGTGGCTTTGCCCGAGCCCTCGGACGCATCGAACTGCGTACTCGAGAATTGGATCGAACTCTTTTGCGCGGTCGAAGTGGAGCCGCACGGAGTTAAAGCTGAGGCAGCGCTGCGCGGGTTCGGAGTCGCGAGCGTGAAGTCATTCGCGTTATTGTCGGTATCGGTGCAACCGCCGTTGACGCGAGTCAGTGATTGATTCGCCGCAGG
>DATANL010000563.1:0-3174 GCA_036266295.1 Pyrinomonadaceae bacterium
CGTCACCGCGTTGAAGAGAGTTGTTTTTCCGGTGTTCGGTAGACCGACGAATCCTGCGCGCAGCATGCTCTGAGAGAATTCCTTCCTATTGATGAAATCAACACTTCAACATGGCGGCAGCGAGTTGTCCAGCGGCCAAAACAAAAGCCGGACGAATCATCGTCCGGCCGCTAAAAGGGAAATGTGTTCGCTGAATTTACTATTCGATCTTCTGCATTGTGATCGTGACGGTCGGCGCTTTACCGGCGGTCCGGCTGTAAGCAACCCAGTAACCTGCTCTCGGATACCGCACCATTTTGTATCCTGAACCGTCCGGCTTGGCATCGATTTCGCTGCCGATGACAGCTTTCGCCGGCGGAATTGCATTCGCGCCGTTCATGAAGTCGATTGAAATCGCAGTTACAGTCTTGGCCTTGTCATAGTAGACCATGACGGTCTGGTTATCGTTGAAAAGAAAGAAGTCCTGCTCGTCGCCCTTGTCTTTGGGGTTTCCCAATTTCTTCCGGGCTTCGTCGGTTGGCGTTCCGATACGCACACCTTTGAACTCGCTGAATAGCGGGTCGTCCGCCTTCTGCGCGTGCGATGTCCATGCCGCGCCAGTCATCGCGACCAAATAAAACAACACACACGATGACACCATGATTCGTCTTGGCCAGAGCCTAAGAGAAACACAAAACATCTGATTCCTCCTTCGAGCTTAACCGCGCAGGACTTGCGCGGTGGATGGGTTAAATCGCAGCTTACCGTTTGGCCCGCCGCAATTTCCACGAACAATATGACAAGGGTCAGCGCAAGTCAATACGCTTTTCACAGAATGTTGGTCGGGCGTCCAAAACAAAGGATATGGTGATTGACCGCGGCGGCAGATTAGAATAGAAGCATACGGGGCCCGAATTCAAAGGCCCGCACTCAATTTCACAAGGAGCAAACGCATGAGGAGTTCTTTTTCCGGCACGATCCTTTTCGTTCTCGTCTCAACCGCTCTGGCTGCCTCCTCGGCTTGCAGCAATCAATCGAAGTCAAACGGTAATGCCAACGCGGGCGTGACCGCGGAGCCGACGCCAGACAAAGCGGCGATCGAAGCGCAACTGAAAGCGCTGGAGTACGACTGGCCGCGGATCCTGAAAGAACGTGACGGAGCGGCGGTGAGAAAACTCGAGGCCGACGACATCATGATTCTTTCACCGGACGGCGCAGACGGCACGAAGGACGGCGACATACAGGACATCGAGGCCGGACAGATGGCCGGTGATCCGCAGGAGATATCGGACGTCACGGTGAATGTGCTCGACAACGATTCGGCCGTAGTCCGATCCCGCACCACAGTGAAAGGCGATAACCACGTTCTCTCGGACGGCAAGTGTCAAACCATAATTCATGAATTCCGCACTATCGATACGTTCGTGCGCCGCAACGGTCAATGGCAAATCGTAGCGTCGGCAACCGTGCCTGTGCGAAACCCAGGCCCGGCCAGCTCACCTTCATCAACACCGCGTGCCAACGCATCGCCGAACGGATCGCCCGCAACCGATGCGCCGGCAGTCAAGACATCACCCGTCAGCAGTGGATCGGCCGTTAGAAAACCAACGCCGCAATAATTTGCGCTCTGTAGCGCAAATTGTTCATTTGTGTCGCACCGGTCAAACCAGACCGCAATCGCAAATTAACAATTTGCGCTACTGGAGTTTTGCTCTTGACCTGAATCTGTTTTTGACATAGAAGCATCGGTTATCAATTTGAATCCAAGGAGACTGCTCATGAAAAAAATACTCGCACTGGTGTCTTTGCTCGTTCTGGCGGCCGCTTGCGCGCCGGCGCCCTCTGGCAACAAAGACACCACCGCTAACGCCAACAGCAATGCCAATAAATCGGCAGACACCAAAACTACTGCCGCGCCGTCAGAAGCTGACATCATCGCTAAAGAGAAAGGGTCCTGGGACGGTTTCAAACAGAAAGACGAAGCTCTTTTTAAGAAGAGCCTTGCGCCTGACTACTTTGGCGTGACTAACAGCGGCGTCTCGGACATCGCCGCATCGCTCACAGGCATGAAAGATACCGAACTGACTGACGTCACGCTCGCTGACTGGAAAATGACAACCATCGATAAGGATGCCGTCCTGCTCACTTATACCGCGACTGTGAAAGGGACGTTCAAAGGCAAGCCGATCCCGAGTGGGCCCTATTACGAAGCGTCAGCCTATGTCAATCGCAATGGCGAGTGGGTCAACGTCTACTATCAGGAAACCCTCAAGCATGAGATGACGGCCTCACCTTCACCATCAACGGCGAAACCCGCAGCGAGCGCAATGGCCAAACCTGCTGAAACAACCGACGACCCGGTCGCGAATGAGAAGCTGGTGTGGGACGCGATCAAGAGCCGCAACTACGACGCCTTCGGTTCGTATCTGGCGGACAATTCGATAGAGATTGAGGAAGAAGGCATTTTCGACAAAGCCGGCTCAATCCAGGGTGTCCAGATGTTCGATGCGTCCAAGAGTGAAGCCAGTGATTGGAAAACCCTGAAGTTTGACGACGACGCTTCGCTGGTGACTTACAAAGTCAAAGTTCCCGGCACGAAGCCAGACACCGGTTATCACTCGACCATTTGGATAAAACGCGACGGCAAGTGGCGCGCCTTCTTTCACATGGGCACCACCGCGCAGGATTTGACCGCGCTTCCCAGCTCGCAAAAAAGTACGAGTCCTGAAAAGAAGTAAGCTAAAGGAATAGAGTGGATCTTTGAAAAGGCGAGACGCTTTGTCTCGCCTTTTTTCTTTTATGCCCAAATCCCGGGAATGTCGGTGGAACATTTGGGACAATGCCCATCCGCAGTGACATTCACCTGGCGAATGATGTAACCGTACCGCTCGACCAGCAACTCATCGCAATTCGGGCAATAGGTATTCTCCCAACGGCCCACTCGCCCCGGCAGGTTCCCCGCGTACACGTAACGCAGACCGGCGTCGCGTCCAATCTCGCAGGCGCGAATCAATTGCTCGGCGGTCGTGTTCGCGTTGTCCTGCATGTGATAGTCCTGATGGAACGCCGTCACATGCCAGGGAATGTCGGGCGAGACCGCCGCGATGAAATCCGCTGCACGCCGCAGCTCGTCTTCCGAAGCATTAAAGCCGGGGATTACCAGCGTCACAATTTCTTCCAAGAAGCCGCGCTCGT
>DATANL010000564.1:0-7365 GCA_036266295.1 Pyrinomonadaceae bacterium
CGCATCGAAGTCCTGCGCGAGCGCAACGCGAACTTTCACGTGTTTGCATTCATCGACGGCGTGCGGCCAAGCGACGATTTGATTGCGGCCTCGCTTCAGGACGCCGGCGCGCCACCACCGGAGGAGGTCGAGAACAAGGAAGCGCCGACCCAGAAAAAGCCCGCAAAAGTGGAAGCTCGAAAGAAAGTCGCGGAAAAACCACAACGTCGCGTCAAACGTCGCTAGCGATTTGCGCATCTCAATACTCTGCCCGACAATAGGGAACGTCCTCACACTCAACGGAATAAGTCGTTATGAAGCAATACAGAATTCATATCCCCTTAACGGCGGCGCTCATTCTGGTTGCCGCGGGCATCACCACCGTCGTCACGCGCCCTAGCCGCGGCCAGACTCCGTCGTCAGCTTCGTCACCGCAGAAGAGCGAGTCGCTCGTGAAGCCGACGGTCTTAATTCCGCCGGCAAGCGCAGCGAAGCCGAACGCGCCATTCGCCGACGCGTCGGCGCAGAACGCTCTGCTGCACAATGAACTCGCGTGGACCTTTGGCAGCAAACAACAACATGGGTGGTATCTGTACGACTCGTTGATTGGCCAAACTTTCAAGATGGGCTTTGACTCATCTTCGTCAGGTTTTGCCGGCGCGATTGCGGATTGGCAGAAGCAAAAGAATCTCAGCTCGACGGGCGTGCTCGATGAAAATTCGTGGATGGCGTTGGTGGCCCAGTGGCAGGCGAACCGGCTGAAAGACAAGACGCCGGCCACGCCGGATCAATTGCTGATGGCGCCGGCGGCGGAATGGTTATTCCCGGAACGCGAGCCGGAAAACCGTATGGTTGAAAAGAATACCTACGCGGCTTACCGGCAGATGGTCGCGGCCGCGATTGCCGATCCTTCTCTCAAGCTCGCACACACTTCGGCAAACGATCTCGCGCCGGCTGAGAAGTTCTTCAAGCTGGTTTCGGGCTACCGTTCGCGTGAGTACCAGGAGAAGCTGCGGCGGGAATCACCGGGCGCCGGTACCGCCGGCCTGGCTATGAACAGCCCACACTTCACCGGCCGCGCATTGGATTTGTATGTCGGCGGCGATCCCGTCGATACGAGAGATTCAAATCGAGCGATCCAGGTGAACACACCCGCGTACAAATGGCTGGTACGAAACGCCGAGCGATTTGGCTTCCGTCCATATTTCTACGAGCCGTGGCACTGGGAGTACGTGAAGTAACCTTCGCCGTCACTTCAAACGCGCGCCGTTCGGCACATCTTCCGCAAACGTAGCAATCACCGGTTTACCTTCATCTCCGATTGAAGCGGCGAGCAGCATCCCCTGCGATTCGTAGCCGCGCAGCTTGCGCGGTTTCAGGTTGGCAACCACGACGATCTTGCGACCGACGAGACTCTCGGGTTCGTAGTATTGGGCGATGCCGGCGAGAATCGTGCGCGGCTTCTCTTCCCCGACATCAACACTCAGCAGCAGCAGTTTGTCAGCTTTGGGAATGCGCTCCGCCGTCTTCACTTCCGCGACGCGCAGTTCGATCTTTGCAAAGTCGGCGATATCAATGTAACTCGCGACGGCGGGCACGGCGTCAGCTTCGGTCGCGTGCTGACCTGACCCTGCCGCGGGACCTGACGTCGCCGCTGCTGCCGGCTCCTGACTCCCGACTCCTGACTCCTGCTTCCTCTCCGACTCCTGCTTTATCTCTTCCATTGTTTTTGCCTTATCGATTCTCGGGAATAGCGGGGTTACGTCTTTGATTTGCGTGCCCGGCTGCAGCTCGGCCCAGCCCAGCTCACGCGGGTCAGTTCTTGAAACTGCATCGCCCAGTCCCAGTTGCTGATAAATTGAATTCGTCGACGTGGGCATGACCGGATACAGCATCACAGCCAGCCAGCGAAGCGCTTCGGCCGCGCGATATAAGACCGCGTTCAACGTCTGTCGCTGGCTCGCATCCTTTGCCAGGTCCCAGGGCTTAGCATCTGAGATCATCTTGTCGACACGAGCGACGATGGCCCAGGCTTCTTCCAAGGCGCGACTAAACGCCAGGTCCTCGAAGTGACGCAGAAATTCATCGCGCGCGTGGGAGATGAAGTCTGAAATTGCGGCTTCGTCTTCTATCCCCGCACGTTTGGCGGCCAGCCGATGTTCGTCAGTAATCTCGCCCGCAGGGATTTTCCCTTCGCAATAGCGATGAATCATGGTGAGCGTCCGGCTGGAAAGATTGCCAAGCCCGCTGGCCAGATCGCTATTGATGCGATCAATCAAATTCTCGTAACCAAACCGGCCGTCCTGTCCAAAAACCATTTCGCGCAGACAGAAATAACGAATCGCATCGATCGGGAAAAATTTATTGAGCACATCCAGCTCAATCGTGTTGCCGAGGGTCTTTGACATCTTGCGGCCGGTCGGATCGACCCACATGCCGTGAGCTACGATTGCTCGTGGTTGCTCGATCCCGGCGGCCATCAAAAACGCAGGCCAATAGACGGCATGAAAACGGAGGATGTCCTTTCCCATTACATGCAGCGCCGGCCAGAACTTTTCGAAGCCAAGCTTTCGGTTCCGTTCTTCGTTGCCAAATCCAATGGCGGTGATGTAGTTGGTGAGCGCATCGAACCAGACGTACATCGTGTGGGTCGGATCATCGGGCACGGGAATGCCCCAACTCACAGATGTTCGCAGGCGACTTACGGAAAGATCCTGTAATCCGCTGGAGACGAAACTCCTGACTTCGTTACGACGAGATTCAGGCCGCACAAAGTCTGCCCGTTCATACAGCGATAGGAGCGCCTCGCCGTAATCCGAGAGGCGAAAGAAGTAACTCTCTTCGGAAACTCGATCGAGTTTCGTTTCATGAATCAAACAAGTCGGCGGCTCGTCGGAGTTCGCCGGCTTCGCATATTCGTCTTCCGTTTTGTATTCGGCGCACGGAGCACAGAACCAACCTTCGTAGTGACCCTTGTAAAGTGCGTCGTTGCCTTTTGGCGTTTTGGCTTTCGCGACGCGCCGCCACATTTCGCTGACGCCTTCATAATGAAACGGCTCAGTCGTGCGCATGAAGATGTCGTAGCCGCCATGTGCGGTGTCCAACGCAAACGCGTCGGTCATTTTCTTGAAATAACTGACAACGTAATCGGCTTGCTCTTTCGGTGTGCGCCCGTTTTTCTGGGCCGCGCGTTCAATATTGATCCCGTGCTCGTCCGTGCCGGTAAGAAAGAAAGTTTCAATTCCCTGTTGCCGCTTCGAACGCGCCACCGCATCCGCGACCAGCATCGTATAGAGATGGCCCAGGTGCGGCAGGCTGTTGGCGTAGTAGATTGGAGTCGTGACGTAGAAAGTCTTCATCAGAAATCAACAAGCTTTAGTTTCGGAAAAGCAATTCGATAGATGCGATCGTCAAATGTCAGTAACGAATACTCCTTCTCCTGCGCATGAGCGCCGATCAAAAAATCCGCGAGCAGGCGGCGAGGAGCGCCTCCCGTATGCCGCCGGCGGCGGGTCGCATAAGTCTGATACGCTGCGCCGGCGAGGCGCCACATTGATTCATGGATCGCCCATTCAACTCCGACACCTGTCTCGGCAAGAAACCGATCGATAAAAGTATCTTTCCGGCGCGGGAAAGCCATTAACTCGGCATAGACAACACCGCTGATGACGATTTTCCCTCGCGCCTGCGCTGACATCAGAGCGTCTTCAGAAGTCGCGCTCCACTTATCATCACGATCCCATAGGGCTACCAGGACATTGGTGTCGAGCGCGGTAATCATGTCTAATCGTCATCGTGTCCGCGAAATTCTCTCAAGGCCTTTAAAACGGCTTTCTGGCCCGAAGGCAGTCCCGGATTACCAATGCCACGATACTTTTCAAAGACACTCTCTTTCCTCACGGGACGGACACGTACATCGTCGCCATTCTGTTCAAAAACGATCTTGTCGCCCGCTTTCACGCCCAGCGCGTGCCGTACTTCGCGCGGCAAAGTGATCTGCCCCTTGCTGGTAATCTTGGCTTCTCTTTGCATTTCAGCGCGCCTCCCTAAACATTCCTTACCTTAGCACACGCCTCCTTACATCACAACGAAGTCTTCGGCGTGGCCTGAGTAAAAAGATTTAGAATTAGTGAATTAACGAGAAGACTTCCGCGCGAATTCATCGTCCGGATTGAACTTCGGCAACGTCAGCATGTCGCCGACCCGCCGGCCTATCTCCAATGCGAAATCGGCTTCCTGAATCATGCCCTGAAAGTTCCAGTCATCACGGAATTCATCTGACGGCTGATGATAATGGGCCTCGTTGTACTCTTTGAACTTTTGCTGACCCCATTCTTTCGTGTGTCCGACGTAGTCATCGCCCTCTTTCAGGCTAATCGAAGGCACGCCGACTTTCGCGAACGGAAAATGATCCGAGCGATAGAACGAGCCTTGCTCGGGACGCGGATCGGGAGAGATGCGCAGACTACGCTCGCGCGCGATGTCCGCGACGATGTTCTTCAAGGTCGACCGTTCCGCCCCCAGTGGCACAAAGTCGCGCGTCGGTCCAAGAATGTTCATCGAATCAAGATTGATGTCGGCTGCGGTTTTGCTCAACGGCACGACGGGATGAAGCGAATACCACTCTGAGCCGATCAGTCCCTGCTCTTCGCCGGTGGTGATCAAAAACAGAAACGATCGTCGCGGTCTTTGCGCCAACGGAAGCTGCGACAGCACCCGCGCAATCTCCAGAACTGAAGCGACTCCGGTCGCATTATCGAGCGCGCCGTTGTAAATCGTGTCATTACTTTTGTCAGGCGCGCCCACGCCGAAGTGGTCCCAATGCGCGGAATACACAACGTACTCATCGCGCAGTCTTGGGTCTCGGCCAGGCAGAATCGCGACGACGTTCGGCGCGGCGACCCGCTTCACTTCGCTGTTCAAATCGATCGACGCGGTAAGGTTGAGCTTCACCGGCCGGAAGTCCCGCGTCGCGGCTTGCTTTCGCAAGTCATCAAGGTTCTGCCCCGCCAGAGCCATCAGGCGATGTCCCGCTTCATCAGTGATCCACGATCGCATCTGCAGGAACGGAGTCTTATCACCCGACGCGCGCGCTATGTCGAAACGCCACGATCCATTCGACGTGCGCACGACACTCCAGGGATAGCCGGCTGACTCGCTGGTGTGCAACAGGATCGCGCCCACGGCGCCGCGCCGCGCAGCTTCTTCGTATTTGTACGTCCAGCGGCCTTTGTAAGTCAGCGTGCGACCGCCGAAAAGATTCGGCTCGTCTTTAGTCGCCGGAGGATCGTTGACCAGCATCACGAGAATCTTGCCGCGGTAATCCTCGGCCGGGCCTTTGTAATCGTTCCACGTCTGCTCGGGCGCATCGATGCCATAGCCGACAAAAACCAGGTCGCCTTTGACGTTCACGTGCTCGGTTTGCGCGCCGGTGAACGCCACAAAGTCATCGGCAAATTTGAAGGTCTCGGACCCGCGCGCACCGCTGACCCGCAACTCTGTTTTCGGATCGGCTTTGACGCCGACCAGAGAGACCTCCTGAAAATAACTACCCTTTGGACCAGCACCTCTCAGCCCCATCGCCTCGAATTGCTCCGCGCAATAGAGCGCGGCCAATTCGCCACCGCGCGCGCCGGTGCCGCGGCCCTCGAGCCGATCGTCGGAAAGGAATTTGATGTGAGCGCGCAGAGCGCTTTCGCTAATGGGACTCGGCAAAGTTGTGCGGGGCGCGACCCGCTGTGAAACGGACATTAGCGCGGTCGCCATGATCAGAAGTAATGTCAACAAAGACTTCATGAGCGTCTGGTTCCTATGCGAAGTTGATGTTCTCGCGAATTCCCTGCTCACCGGCTTTATCGAGGAGCCGCATGAGAGCGACGCGTTCGCGAACACGCGCCGTACGCCTTATCAATATGATTATTCCAGCGTGAGGAATCGATTTGGCAGCCGCAAGAAAGTCGTCGCGATTACAAGTGATCAATACATAGTCGTGTTTCGCGGCGTAACGGAGAACCTCCTCGTCGGGTGTTTGGGGATCCATCAAGTCACGCGTTCGCAAAACTTCGTGTCCCTGAACCGACAAGCCGTAAGCCATATCATCAGGCACGTCATGATCGAACAGAAGCCTCACGAAGTTTCGGTATCCATCTGGCGAGCCACGAGCAGATCAATTTCTCCCCGATGATCTTCGTAATACGCCAGGCATTCATAGACCTGCGCACGCGTCAAATCTGGAAAACTTTGCGCGACTATGGTCTCGACTGTCTCGCCATTTTGGAGTAACCCAATCACGTCGTGAACGCCAATCCGGGTACCAGTTATAATCGGATTGCCGCTCCGGACATCCCCGAGACGCGTTATGTATGCGTATTGAGTGGCCGCCGCGCTATCGTTGACTTTCAATTGTGCCATATTACCGATTCTATCACCGTCGGAAATCTATTTTCCCATTATCAAAGCGATCGCCTCAGCGCGCGTGCGCGGGTCCTTGCGGAAGCCGCCGAGCACCGCCGAGGTCACCGTCATCGCTCCTGACTTTTTCACCCCGCGCAAAGTCATGCACGTATGCTCGGCTTCCATCACGACCATGACGCCCAGCGGTTGCAGTTGCTCGAACAACGTGTTGGCAATTTCGGACGTCAGCCGCTCTTGCAGTTGCAGCCGGCGCGCGAATGTTTCGGCCAGGCGCGCGAGCTTTGAGAGCCCGACAATTCTGCCGTTCTTGGGAATATATGCGACGTGACACTTGCCGACGAACGGGGCGAGATGGTGCTCGCAAATCGAGGCGATCGAGATGTCTTTTACGATTACCATCTCGTCGTGTTTGTTTCCCGAAAGCGGAACGATTTGGGCCGCTGGATCCTCGCGCATGCCGGCGGTCAACTCAGCATACATTTCCGCGACGCGCCTTGGCGTTTCAATTAACCCTTCGCGGTCAGGATCTTCGCCCATGCCTTCCAGAATCATGCGTACGCCCGCCGCGATGCGATCGAGATCGATGGCGGGTACGAGCGCGGGTTTGCCGGGTTTGCGTTTGATACCGGTAGTCTTTGAGTTCATGTTGATCGACTTCATTGCTCGGGCTGCTCGATCGTTATCCGAAATGCCAGCTTCGCCGCCTCCTGAACTTCGCACAACGGCACGTTCGCCGCGACTGCCATGCTCCGGCATTGCTCGAATTCCGGCATAGCTCTCACCGAACCATTCACGTGGACCACTTTAACATCGATTGGACCAAATTGCGTCTGCACCGAAATGGTCTCGCGAGCGAGCGCGCGCCGCTGCACTTCGTAACTGCGTACGCCAATTGTCGTGGTCTCGCTGAAGAGCAATTCGAGGAATTTTTCGCGTTCAGCCGGCCGGCACAAAACCGACAGCAGCGTGCCG
>DATANL010000565.1:0-7957 GCA_036266295.1 Pyrinomonadaceae bacterium
AGACCGCCAGCAGCAGTACCTCGATGCAGTGCAATCGCACATCTTCTACTCGGAAAAAGAACGAAGCGCTGAGACTAATGAAAGCACCCATGACGATCACTGCCCACATCACGGTCGGTAAACCGGCGCCAACCGCGTCGAGTCTCAGACGCCGCGCCTGGATCAGCAGGTTATAGGCGTGCAGGGTTTCTGCGTGCAGAACTTTCTGGCCTTCAGTCGCCGGTTCGAATTTGTCCAGCACCGCCTGGAAGCTGCTCATGCGCTCGACGCCAGCGGTTGGGATCTGTCCCCGCCGCTGCAAGCGGATCAGCGAACAGCTGGTCTTCGTAATAAACACCCAAGGCTGGGCGGAAGTTCGTAACCTTAACCATCTTGAAAACTGTAACAACTACTAGTGTCAAGGACTCTCTCGCCGCTCTATGCTCAAGGTAATCCAACCATTATGCCGAAGGGGCCAACGGTAGTCGGCGGGGGACCCAGCGTGGGATGTGTGGTTCGAAAGCACCGGACGCTTACTGGTTTGTTAACCGCACAAGCAAAAACTTATTAAGGAGAATCGAATGAAAAACAGAAAATCAATCGCGGGACCGGTGGGCCTGGCTTGCGTGATCATGCTGATGACCGCAATCGGGTCGTTAGCTCAAAGCGCTGACAATACCCATCCGGTAAAGGTGCCACAGGGTCAAAAGCAAAAGATCCAGGGCGTCGTTAGCGTCCGCAATGGCGACAGTTTCAAGGTTCGGGATCCTGGCGGCGCCGAAACTACGGTGCTCTTGACCTCAACCACCAAGGTAACTTCGCACGGGATGAGCAAGAAGGGTTACGAAGTCACCTACATCATGAAGGGTCTCCGCTTGCAGTCGCAGGGGAAAGGAGACGCTGACGGTAACCTGGTCGCAGACTGGGTCAAATTCGACGAACAGGATCTGCGCAGCGCCCAGGCGCTTGAACAGACAGATAAACTCGCGCTCGACAATCAGAAGCGGATCGAGGCTGCTGAACAGGCTGCTCGCGAAGCAGCAGAGGAAGCGAAGCGGATGCAAGGGCAGATAGCCGAAAACACGGCACTCGCCAATGATGCGAGAGCCAAAGCCGAAGCGGCCCAGGCGACCGCCGACGCAGCCTTCAAGGATGCCGCGCTGGCGAATAACCGGATCAATGGACTCGACGACTACGACACCATTCGCACGATCCCGGTGTTCTTCAAATTAAACAGCAGCCTGATCGACGCAGACGGCAAGAAGATACTTGATGACACCGCCGCCTGGGGCAAGGCAGAAAAGGCCAAGGGCAATACAAACGGTTGGTTGGTTGAAGTGGTGGGCTTTGCGGATACCACCGGCAACACGGCGAGGAATCGTGCCCTCAGCGAAAAACGCGCACAACAAGTAATTCAATACCTGGTTAGCGTGCATGGTCTGGATCTACGCCGACTAGTGCAACCCTTCGGATTTGGTGAAGGGAAACCTGTCGCCGATAACAAGACTGCAGAAGGTCGCGCCAAGAATCGGCGAGTTGAAATTAGAGTTCTGCAAAACAAAGGAATCAACATGAAGGGTAATTAACCTGTGGTCGAACAGTCCTGGCAACGCGAGCCAGTGGACATGCGGACTATAGGAAAATGCGTTATTCACTAACGCGAGGCCGGTCGGGATTTGGTTTCCGACCGGCCACTTTTTTCGCGAGTAACCTAAACAAGTTGAGTCGAGTGCGGAAAACTAATGAACGTGGCGAACTTGACGCACAGCGGTTTGACGTCAAACACGGCGAAGAAAGAAAAGATTGAAGAGCAGTTGACGCTCGGTGATGACGAAGTGTTTTGACCGCGCAGTCAATACTGGTGATCTTCCTCTCCCTTAGGAGGTAAATATATTTTGATTTACCAACGCCAAAGGCATTTGAAAATTCCAGCGCAGGGTAAATCGGCTGTCAATCATTCGAACTCTGAAAGAGTTCGGCGTTGAGGCTAGTGATGAACCCCACCGCATAATCGGCTTTGGGATTAACCGCCGTTACTGCTTAATTGACGCGCGTCCTGTTCGATAGCCAGCGCGGCTTGCGCTTGAGTGTTTGCCAAACTTACGGCCCAGTAGAACATTGTCAGCGCGAACCCGACCACGACAGCTAAATCCAACCAACCAGGTAGGACGTTGCGGGCGCCGTCACCGTATCGACCCAGCCACCCGATTAGAACTTGTCCAGCCAACCAGGGGCCAATCCAGAGAGCGCTCCGCAGTCTTCCGAGTGCGCCGGTTTGCGCCCGCCACGCCCCAAGCATGAACAGCAACAAGCCCACGGCGATTGCGCAGGCCAGCTTCCAAGTGGTGTCGAAGCCGCCCCAATAGATGATCAGGTTCGCCGAGCAGAATGCCGCCGGCAGAAGCAGCTTTGGCATCGGCGCGCGATACGTTCGCCGGCGCTCGGCGTCAATCTTTTGCAGCGCCGCCAACGACACCGGCGCGAAGGCATACATGATCGCGGTGGCAGCCGTGATGACGTTGACCAGCGCGGCCCAACTCTTGAACGGACCAAAAGCGAGCAGCCCAATCACCGTCGACAGCAGAATCGATCCCACCGGAACTCCGCGTTTGTCGGTCCGAGTCAGCGCCGTCGGGAGTTCGCGCTCTTCACCCAGGGCATAAGACAGTCGCGCGCTGGTGGCGACATACACTATGCCGGTGCCCGCCGGTGAAATCACCGCGTCGATGAGGATGACTTTCGCTAACCAACCGGCGCCGACCGCCAGCGCCACGGTATACCACGCGCCGTAATCTGATGGGTCAGTTCCCAAAGGTTGGCTCCATCCTTTGACGAGGTTTCGTGGATCGAGGCCGCCAATCATCGCTACCTGCAGGAGTGAATACAGCAAAGCGCCAATTGCCATAGCTGTGAGAATCGCGCGCGACACATCGCGTTTCGGATTGCGTGCTTCACCGGCCAATTGGACGGCTTGCTCAAAGCCCTGCAAGGCGAACACGACCCCGCCGGTGAGCGCGGCAAAGACGCCGTGAAATCCAAACGGCATGAACCCGCCACCCGCATGAAAGTTTGACGCATTGAACTGCAGCCTGGCAACGACGATGATCGCGAGAATAGGCACCAGCGTTTTCCAGATGACGATGATCACATTCGAATCCGATAAGAACTTCGCGCCCGCCAGATTTATCGTCGTAAAGAGCAACATCAGCACCACTGCCACCGCCAGACCCAGTCCGTTCAGAAGCCCAGCCTTCTCCCCCGCCCTGTTCAGCATGTTGAAGTGTTGATTGAACCAGCCGACGCTGTTGACATAGGTGATGACCGCGAGCACCTCGATCGGCGCGATGAAGACTGCCTGCAACCATGCGGCCCAGCCCGCGGTGAAACCGGCAATCGGTCCGTGCGAATAGTATGGAAACCGCGCCGCGCCGCCGGCGACGGGATAGGTCGCGCCCAGTTCCGCGTAAGTGATGGCGAGCAGCGACAACATGCAAGCCGCCAGAATCCACGAAAGGATGGAGGCCGGGCCCGCCACCTTGGCAGCGTTCAAGGCGCCGAGCAGCCAGCCGGACCCGATGATCGAACCCAGCGATACGAACATCAGTCCATAGAATCCAACCGTTCTTCGTAAGCCGGCCGACGCCTCGTTTTCGTGCGTTTCCATCGCGTCAATGACGACGCCTGCTTCCAACACTTCTGCCATCGCTTCGCTTCCCTTCTTCGAATTCGCAAAAACTTATCGGCGGCATTGCCCGCGAGTTCGGAAGCTAGGCCAACCAGCCATTCACGGTCAATCAAAAGGTTCTTTGTCTTGCTGGAAAGGTTCGAGTAGATTGGTGATGAACCTTTTCAGGAAGCCTTAACGCGAGCAATTGCTTCTGACAGTTCGGCAATTCGATAACGCAATGGCGACGAGTGAAACAGAAATCGCGGACCCGACGACGACGGCCGGTGGATCCGCGTACCAATTCGGCCGATTCAGTTTGCAGGTGGCTGATGACGGCAGCATGACTTTGCTTTCAGACGGGCACGCTGTCGGATTGACCACGGGCGAGCTGACCATTCTCCGCGTGCTCATCGAAAATCGAGGAGAGTTTGTGAAGACAAAGGTACTCCTCGATCGCGTGACGCAATCGCCGCGAGCATCCGAGAACGTGGTTCACGGCGCCGTCCGCGAGCTAAGGCGAACGCTGCATGACGCCGAATTGATCAAGACGGAACGCACGCGCGGCTATTGTTTCACTGGTGATGTGACCGTGGGTGTTCCTGAAGTCAACTCCAGCGCCAACGCAATCGACGAGCGCATCCATGCCGGCGCGACTGAGCCTCCGATTTCCGGTCAAACGACAATACGGGATCGACGTCGGGACACTTTCCTGGTCGTCGCTTTACTCGTAAGCGCTGCTGTCCTGCTGCTGCCTTTTGGTTTGGCCTTCGCCGCGGGGAGCTGGCGCAACGTCGCTACGCAGCTGGCGTTCATTGAAGCATTGATGATCCTGGTCGCGATTGGTTATGACTTCTTCCTGACTAACGCGCCGCTCAAACATGGTGACTACGAGACACATCGCGCGCTGGTGGCCGTTCAGCAATTGCGACGTTCATGGAGATTGTTACTGACGTCCTGGTGCCTGCTTTACGTAGCCTTACTTGTCTCGCAAGGGCTCGCGTTGTCGGCCGGCCACGCTACTTCGCAGTGGCAGGCCCTTCAAGTGATTACCACCTTTCTTAACAACGCGAGCGCCTTGATGCTGGTCCTTTGTTACCTGGTGCTTAATCGGCCGACGGTGGTTCGCGTCGCCGGGCGGGACGTCGACAATTTACCGTTAGGGCGTGGGCTGATCGTTTTAGGATTATTTGGACTGCTCGAAGCTGCGCTGGTGATCTATTTCGAAAAGTTTGGCCATGCTGATTACGCGGCGGCGGTTTTATTCAGCGCGGACCTTTTGAGCGGGATTGCCGGCGGCATTGCGATGGCGCTTTTCATCAGTCGCCTCGACAGCCGGCTCCTCGGAGCCCGCGGACTGCTGCCCATCATCCCAATGATTCTGTATTTCTACGTGGTCATTCAGCCGTTTTATCCGCTATTGAATTGGACCTATCCGCTGGGTCAACAAGTGCCCGAGCATTTCGATCTGTGGGTGATGCAGCTGGCCTTCGTGCTGAAGAGCGTCATGTACATTTACGTAACCGAGCTATTCAAATCACAACGGTTTCTTTTCTACATGATTAGCGCGAAGCGTGCCTATGAAGATGTCGACCACGAATGGAGCGCATTCAAACAGAAAGCCCACTGAAGTAAACCGGCGAGGCTTTGGCCTCAGTGTCAGGATTACCGTCGAGATCGCAAAGACATTGAGGAAAACGACGAAGTAATCTTCATTTGAGGGCTTCCTTCCTTGACACTCATTAAAACGGACTGCTATCGTGGCCGGTCTTTTAGTTTCCGGTTTATTCTTTCCTATCAGCACTGAATAATCCGTATCGGAGGAGTTAACTTGAGTAATAATCATCGTGGAGTTCTGTTTACGTCCGAGTCAGTGACCGAAGGTCACCCGGACAAAATTGCCGATCAAATTTCGGATGCGGTGTTGGATGCGACCCTCGCTGAGGATCCAACTTCTCGCGTCGCCTGCGAAACCCTTTTGACCACCGGTCTCGTCATTGTCGCCGGTGAAATCACTACCAACGCTAAGATTGACTACGCGCAAATCGCGCGCGAAACGATTCGCGAAATCGGTTACGATCGCGCCAAGTACGGTTTCGACTGCGACACCTGCGCGGTGATGTCGGCGATTCACGCGCAATCACCGGACATCGCGATGGGCGTCGATCCCGGCGGCGCCGGCGACCAGGGTTTGATGTTCGGCTTTGCCTGTAACGAGACGCCGGAACTTATGCCGCTCCCGATTCAATTGGCCCATCAACTGGCGCTAAAGTTATCGGACGTGCGCAAAAGCGGCCAACTTCCGTATCTCCGGCCCGACGGCAAGTCCCAGGTAACGGTGGAATATCGCGATGGCCGTCCGTTCCGCGTCGATGCCGTGGTTATCTCTTCACAGCATGCGCCTGAAGTTGAAAACGACCAGCTGCGCTCAGAGATTCGCGAACACGTCATCAAGAGCACGGTCCCCGGCGACCTGATGGATGACAACACCAAATATCACATCAACCCGACCGGACGATTCGTTACCGGCGGGCCTCAGGGCGACTCCGGACTTACTGGCCGCAAGATCATCGTCGACACGTACGGCGGTTATGCTCCGCACGGCGGCGGCGCCTTCTCGGGAAAAGATCCGACGAAGGTTGATCGCTCGGCGGCTTACATGGCGCGCTACATCGCGAAGAACATCGTGGCCGCGGGTCTGGCCGACAAGTGCGAAGTTCAGCTCGCATATGCAATCGGCGTCGCCGAGCCGGTTTCAGTCTACGTCGACACACGCGGCTCTGGCCGCATCAGCGAAGCACAGATTTCCGACCTCGTGCGCCAGCATTTCCCGCTGACACCGAAAGAAATCATTTCCGAACTCGATCTGCGTCGTCCCGTTTACAAAGCCACCGCAGCCTACGGTCACTTCGGCCGCACCGGCGACGGCTTCACCTGGGAGCGCACTGACAAAGCGGAGGCCCTGCGCGCCGCTGCGGGAGTTTAACCATATAAGCCACAGAGACACAGAGGCACAGAGAGCGGCCAGTGAATTCTTTTAATCATCTCTGTGACTCAGTGCCTCTGTGGCAATTCATTTTCAAAGGAAAGCAACTAAATGAGTACAGCAATGCCTGCGATTGAACACGACATAAAAGATATTTCGCTCGCGCCCCAGGGCAAGAAGCGAATCGACTGGGCCGAACGCGAGATGCCGGTGCTCCGGCTTATTCGCGAACGTTTCGGCAACGAGAAACCGTTGAAAGGCGTGCGCCTCGTCGCTTGCGCCCACATCACTACCGAGACCGCAAACCTGGCGCGCGCCCTGCAAGCCGGCGGCGCCGAGGCTTTGCTCATCGCCTCGAATCCCCTGTCCACTCAGGATGACGTAGCTGCTTGTCTCGTCGCTGATTACGGCATGCCGGTCTTCGCCATCAAAGGCGAATCGACCGACACTTATCGTCGTCACGTGCAGACGGCGCTCGACTTTGGCCCGGACATCATCATCGACGACGGTTCTGACGTGGTGGCCACGATGATCAAGGAGAAGCCGGAACTCAAAAACAAAATCATCGGCACCACCGAAGAAACCACCACCGGCATCGTCCGGCTGGAAGCGATGCAGAAGTCGGGTGTGCTCAGCTTCCCGTCAATCGCGGTCAACAACGCGCAGACCAAGCACTTCTTCGATAATCGCTACGGCACTGGTCAGTCGACGCTCGACGGCGTCATTCGCGCCACGAATATTCTGCTCGCCGGCCGCACGATCGTCGTCGTGGGCTACGGCTGGTGCGGCAAAGGCGTCGCTTCGCGCGCGCGCGGCATGGGCGCCAATGTCGTCGTCACCGAAGTCGATCCAATCAAAGCCGTTGAAGCCGTTATGGATGGATTCAGAGTGATGCCGATCGCGAGCGCTGCTGCAGTCGGCGACATCTTCATCACTGTTACCGGCAATCGTCACGTCATCGATCGCGAGCACTTCGCCAAGATGAAGGACGGCGCGATTGTGGCGAACAGCGGTCACTTCGATCTCGAATTGAACCTGGTTGCGCTGCGCGAACTCTCGGATGAGCCCACCGATATTCGCCCGTTCGTCCAGGAATACAAAAAGAAGGACGGCGCCCGCGTCATCGTCCTCGGCGAAGGCCGCTTGATCAATCTCGCTGCCGCTGAAGGTCACCCCGCCAGCGTGATGGACATGAGCTTCGCGAACCAGGCGCTGTCAGTTGAATATCTGGTGAAGAACAAAGGCAAGCTCGATCCCGGTGTGCACCTCCTGCCACCAGAAGTCGATCAGGAAATCGCGGGCCTTAAGCTCAAGGCTCTGGGGATTTC
>DATANL010000566.1:0-2830 GCA_036266295.1 Pyrinomonadaceae bacterium
CTATTAACGATGAATCCGGCGATTGCACACTTTTCGCCGGTGAATGTTTTGAAGGACACCGCGACGCTGCTCGTCTCGACGGACATCGCCGTGCTGATAGCATCGTTCGCCGCTGCCTGGTTTGTAATCAAGCGCGCGCGCGAAATCAGAAACCCGACCGTCAGGGAGGGTGCTGCGTCGTATCCCGCCAGCGTCGATGAGGCCGGCACCCTCCCTGACGGTCGGGTTTCCACTAAAAACGCCGCGCAGGGAGTCTTATCTCCGGTAATCTTTTTCTTTGCCTTCCTCGGTTTGCTCGTGGCGGCTTACCTCACGCACCAACAGCCAATCATTTTCCCGCGCTATGGACTGATTCTGTTTACGCTCGGCCTGCCGATTCTCGCGTGGACGTTCCGACACATTCGGAATTCGCGGCCGCAAATCGCTCGGACAGTTTTGATCGGGGTAATAGTCATCCTGGCCCTCGACGCGAGCATTCAATTCGCCGGAGCGGTGGGCACAATCAAACAGTATCGAGCGCAACGCGCCGTCGCTGATTACCTGCGCGACCATTTTGATTTGCGCGCCGCCGGCAAAGTCTTCTGTGATGACGGCACCGTGCGCGTATTGTCGGGAATTCCCGAGGCCCGATTCGTGACTTCATCACAGGCGCCGCGAGACGCGGGCGCCTTCCCGTCCTTCCTTCAGTCGGCTGAAGTTGAGTATCTCGTGCTGGTAAACACGCCAAGTTCAAACCCCGCGACGACTGTCCCTCTCAATGATGTGCCGGCCTTCGAATCGTTCCAGCCCGTGTTTCGCAGCCGTACCTCGTTCATTCCTACCGACATCTGGCTGCTGAGGAAGGAAAAATGAGCCGCATAATTTGTAGGGGCGGGGCTTGTCCCCGCCCGCCGCGGCGATAAACAACCGGGCAGGAACAAGCGAGTTAAATCAACCGTCGCCGCAACATATCCAACGCCGCCTGCGATGCGCGCCACCTTACCAGTTCCCGGTCACCGGGAATCATCAGTTTCTTATGTTCCGTGTGCGCATCGTCTGCAAGCGCGATGTAGACGAGACCGACGGGCTTCTCTTCGGTGCCGCCGTCAGGGCCGGCGATGCCGGTGACGGATAATCCGAAATCGGTTTTGGCGATGTGACGGACGCCCCGGGCCATGTCGCGCGCGACTTGTTGGCTGACGGCGCCGAATTCTTTGATGACCTTTTTGTCGACGCCGAGCAGACGAATTTTTGATTCGTTTGAGTAGGTCACGCAGCCTTCGATGAAATATTTTGATGAGCCCGGCACGCTCGTCAGCCGCTGCGCAATCAATCCGCCGGTGCAACTCTCAGCCACGGCCAACGTAAATCCGGCTACAGTCAGGCGACGGCCGACAACCTCTTCCATCGTCTCGCCGCGAAATGAAAACGCTGAGTTGCCGAGTTCCTTTTCAATCTTGAGAGCCAAATCGTCGAGCAAAGCTTCCGCATCGGCTTCGGTGCGGCCGTGCGCGCGCAGGTGAATTTCGATCTCGCTGCTGTTGAAGAGAATTGTCGTCTGCGGGTTCTCATACTTTGTGTAGATCGGCGCGATCTTTTCATCTACGGCCGATTCGCCGATGCCGGCGACGCGCAGCATCCGCGTGGCGAAGCGCGTCTCACCGCCAAGATTCTGAATGCGCGGCAGCACGTGATTCTCAAACATTGGCTTCATCTCGCGCGGCGGCCCCGGCATCAGCGCGACGACACAACTCTCATGCTGCAGGAAGAGACCCGGCGCGCTGCCGTTCGGATTCGCCAACACTTCCGCGCCCTCGATGACCATCGCCTGGCGCGAATTGCGTTCGGGCATGTTGGCGATGCCAAAGCCGCGAAACCGTTCGCGAATCTCCGCCAGAACTTTTTCGTCCAGCGTCAGCCGCCGGCCCAAAGCGCGCGCCACCACTTTGCGCGTCACGTCATCTTCAGTGGGCCCGAGGCCGCCCGTCGTAATCACGACGCGCGAACGCTTCACCGCATCTCTGACAACTTCTTCCAAACGCGCGTCGTCATCGCCGACGATCGTTTTCAACTTCACGTCGATGCCGAGGCGATTGAGTTGATCGGTGAGCCAGAGACTATTCGTATCGGTGCGATTCGGCGAAAGCAATTCAGAGCCGATGGCGATGATTTCCGCGGAGAGCATGAAGGATTATTACCACAGAGGGCGTAATGGAGTCAGTACCGGGAGCAGTAGCGACCGGGTCGGTCTAGTTCGCGTGCCATAACCAACCCGGTCGCTACCGCTCCCGGTACCGACCTCACGCAGACTCGACAGAGTCGCCTTTGGCGATTCTTTTGACCCTCGCTTATATTGATCGTTCGCCGAAAATTAACATGAAACAAATCTATTACATCGTTGCTCTGCCCGGTGATGGTATCGGCCCGGAGGTCTTGAATGAAGGTCTGCGCGTGTTGCGCGCCGCGGGCGAACTTTTTCAGATCGATTTTCAAATCGAAGAGATCGAATGCGGCGGACACTATTACGCCGAGCATGAGATTGAATGGCCTGAAGGTTCATTCGAAAAATGTAGAACTGCTGACGCCATCATCCTCGGCGCTGTGGGCCACGAAGTTGACGGGAAGACCGTCTTCACCAAACCTGGCAAGCCTTATCCCGAACCACAACTCGCGGGCTTCGCTCAGGTAATCGCCAACCGCCAGAAGCTTGATCTTTATGCCAACGTGCGGCCGGTGAAGTTGTATCCGGGCGTGAAGCACAAGATTCACGGCGAACTGAAACAGGTTTGGGAACCGGGCAAAGTCGATTACGTTGTCATTCGCGAGAACACCGAGGACGCCTACACCGGCG
>DATANL010000567.1:0-3982 GCA_036266295.1 Pyrinomonadaceae bacterium
AAACCTTCATCAACCAACGCGGCCATCACTCGATCGTTGCAGGCCGTCTCGGGCAACCACATGGCCTCGGCTTCGCGGCCGAAGCGATACCGAAAATCAGCGAGCCCCCAGCGAATCTGTGTGCGCAAATCGCGTTCGTTGCACAGCGGGAGAATCGCGTGACCGTACGCCTGGGCGATCGCGTTGCCGTGGCCGTGATGTGCCGGTCTGCTTTCCCGATCAGCTTCGATTATGCGCGCGTAAGTGTACGGATGATGTTGCCCGAGCCAGCTCAACAGCGTGGGTCCAAAGTTAAAGCTGAGGTGCTCATAGTTATTGATGAACTGTTCGTCGTGACCTTCAGCGCCGGTGCGCACGAACGCATTTGCTCGGTAACACTCGAAGTGGACGCGTTCATTCCAATCATGAAATGGAGCAGCGCTCGGCTCTGCTTCGACAATTCCAGTCCACGGGTTTTCGCGCGGAGGTTGATAAAAATGGCCGTGGATGATGAGCGAAGGCATTAGTATTAGGGTGTTGGGGGTTGGGTGTAGGGTGTAGAGGCGGATGATGACGCCTTCAGCTTCCGGATCAAACCGCCTAACATCCGGCCGAGCTCATCTGTCTGGTTTAAGAGGGGGACAGTCTGGGCCGCCGTTAGGTATGTGAGCTTTTCCGAAACAATGAAGTGAGTTTCCAGTTCCTTCAGCGAGCCCTGAGCAATACTGAGAAATTGGAGGTACTCTCTGCGACTGCCCCGACCGTAGCCTTCCGCGACGTTAGCGGGTATTGACGTTGCGGCGCGTCTTATCTGAGAAATCAATCCGTATGTCTCGGACTTAGGAAACCCGGCGGTCGCTTTGTAAGAGATCACGACGAGATCAATTGCTTTCTGCCAAACAAGTAGATCTCGATAGCTCTTTAATGAAACCGTCATGGGAATCGGCACCGACCGGTGCCGTGCTTAATTCTTGGCGACTCGAAAACTACACCCTACACCCAACCCCCTACATCCGCGGCAAGCCAAACGAGTATATCTCGACAGCTCTTCGCGGAGATGGCATGGATCGAAGTCAGAATCTTGTCGGATCGAAAGACTACACCCTCACCCCGCAAGTGCCTAGATCTCGATATTCTCCACGGGAGATGGATCGATCGAACTCAAGGAATGTTGTCGGATCGAAAAACTACACCCTACACCCAACCCCCTACACCCTCACAAGTTCCTACACCCTCGCAAGCGCCAGCCGCGCGGCGCCCAACAAACCGGCATCATCGCCGCATTCAGCTTTCAGGATTTGACAACGTTGCGCGGGAACCGGAAAGGCGCGCTTTAGCATCTCGGCGCGCGCGTGCGATGCGAATAAGTCAAACGAAGCCGCTACTCCTCCGCCGATCACGATCGCTTCGGGATTAAGCGTGTTGACGACATTCGCAAGTCCGACGCCGAGATGCGTGGCCATATTTTCAAATACTGCAACGGCACACGCGTCATGTTCACGCGCCGCGTGGGCGATCAGTTTCGCTGACAAGTTTTCACTGCCAATCGTGTGCAGACTTGATTGTGGAAACTCAGGCAGGAGTTCTGTGGCGATGCGCACCAGGGCAGTTGCTGACGCATAGACTTCCAAACACCCGAAGCTCCCGCACTTGCAATGCACGCCGGCAAAGGGATCGACGCTGGTATGGCCGATTTCACCGCCGGTACCATCGACGCCATGCCACAGCTCTCCATTCAAAATCACGCCGCTGCCAACACCAGTTCCTAACGTGAAGCAGACAATTGTTTTCAGGCCGCGACCGGCGCCACGCCACATCTCGCCGACAGCGGCAGCGTTGGCGTCATTTTCAATCATGACGGATCGCGCAAGTTTGTCTCCCAAAGCTTTCGTCAATGCGAAGCCGACGATCGCAGGCACGTTTGGCGCGTTAACCACCAGTCCCGTTTCAGCGCTCACAGAGCCGGGCACCACAACCGAAACCGCCGCGACTTGCTGCCCACTTGCCGTCGCCTGGTTCGCGCATTCAGTGACCGCGTCGGCAATCGCCGAGACTATTTCATTGGGATCATCGGTGTGAGGCGTTGGACATTTTGCGCGCGCGTGGATGTCACCGTTGCCGGCAATATTCGCTGCGCGCAGATTTGTGCCGCCGAGATCGACTGCGCACACCAGCGTCTGTGATGAAATTAATGACAAATCAACTCTTGCGGCGGCCGTACATGTCAAAGCCAACGGCCGCGACCAGCACGCCGCCCTTCACGACGTACTGGGCCCAGTTCTCGACGTTCAGCAGAGACATGCCGTTATCGAGACTGGCGAGTATCAGCGCGCCGAGCACTGCGCCGAAAACCGTGCCGCGTCCGCCCATCAAGCTCGTGCCCCCGATCACACATGACGCGATCGCGTCCAATTCCATCAACGTGCCGGCGTCGGGCGAGGCGCTGCCCACGCGCGCGGTGTGCAGGATTGACGCCAGTCCGGCCAAGGCGCCCATCAGACAGAAAGCCGCGAGGATGTATCGCTGCAGATTAATGCCGGACAAGCGCGCCGCGTCGGGGTTCCCGCCGATGGCGTATAGATACCGGCCGAACGTCGTGTTAGCTGTCAGGAAAGCTCCCGCGAGCGCGACTATCACCAGGAAAATCACTGGAATTGGCAATCCGCCGCCCTGATTCATCAACGTGATGAACGCCACGATCACGAGCGCGGGAACCACAATTCGCGCAGCCGTCGAAGCGGCGCTGATTGCTTTCAAACCATGCCTTTGACGCGCGCGGTTGCGCCGCAGGTTGGTCAAAACGATCAGCACGATCGCGGTGAGTGCTAATCCATAGCCAACGCGCTGATTGATCACATCGCGGCCCAGCGATCGGAAGAAGGGAAGTTCGACGGGAACCGTCGCGCCTTTGCTGAATTTTAAGATAAGACCACGCCACGCCTGTAGTCCGCCGAGCGTCACAATGAACGAAGGGATATTCACGTAAGCTGTCAGCGCGCCCTGCAGCGCGCCGATGATCAGGCCGACTGCTATCGCTGAAAGTAAACACAGGACCAGACCCCGGCCCTGCGTCATCGCGGCGATGCCACCCGCCAGGCCGACGACCGCGCCGACAGACAAATCGATATTGCCGCTGACGATCACCATCAGCATGCCGACCGCGAGCACGCCGGTGACCGCGGTCTGCTGTAGCAATTTCGAAAAGTTGATCGCGCCGAGAAATATTCCGTAAGGATGCGCCGCGTCGATTGTGGCCCATTGAAAGAACAGCCAGATCACAATCAGCGCCAGCAGCATCGTGTAGGCGCGGAGCGCGGACGTGCGAAGTTTTATGCGGGGGGCTTGTGATTGATCTGTCATCTCAAAAAATAAGAACTTTCGTTTAGACGGCGGACTTGTCCGCCGCCTTTGCGAATTCATCAGGATTCCATAGCCAGCGCCAGTCGATCTCGCTCGGGACTAAACCAGGTTCGTGGGGAAAATACGCATGATAGCTTGACCATCGCCATTTCGCCGGATGATCACAGAAGCCTGCACGGACTGGGTTCATGTGAATGTAGTGTAACTTTTGAAGAATGAACTTGTTGCTCCAAAGATCGATTGATGAAAAATCCCGAAGCCAAACGGCGTGTGTCTGGCCCGATGCCAAAGGGGGCAGCTTAAGGTCGTTTAGCGTCGATACTTCAACACGCGTCCGTAAGTCCTTCAAAATCTTTGACGCTGATCTTCCTTTGAGCTTTCCAATGACTTTGCTGATGTTAAGTTCGATCGGATTTGTCAGGAGGTGAAAGTGGTCTGGCATCAGAACGTACCCGATCAGCTTGAAGGGATCTTTATCGCGAGTCTCGAGTAGCGATTCGATAAAGAGTGAGCACACGTGATCGTTTCTAAAAATCGGAGCGCGTCGAAAGGTAACGCCAGTTACGTAGTGAACAAGATTCTGCTCTCTGGATTTAAACAGCTTCATCGAGAATCGGGCCGGACAAGTCCGGCCTTTAAACGA
>DATANL010000568.1:0-2789 GCA_036266295.1 Pyrinomonadaceae bacterium
AAGGCGATTAGCGGAATCCAAAACAAGTTCTTTCTAACGCGCGTTCTTAATCTCTAGACTCTAAGCTCTAAAACCTAAGCCCTAAAATCTAAGCTCTAAAATCTAAGCTCTAGAATCTAAGCTTCAGGCCCCGACCTCTAATCAAGAAAAGCGTCGTCGAGCCGCCGCACTCCAAAATGATCCAGGCAATCTTCTTCGACTTCAACGGCGTCATCATCAACGATGAACGCATTCACCTGAAAGCGTACCGCGAGATCCTGACCAGCGAAGGCGTGGAACTCTCGGACCAAGATTACTTTGCCTCCCTGGGCATGGACGACGTGGCGTTCACTCAGGCAGCGTTCGCCCGCGCTAAGAAACCGTTGACAGATGAATCAATGCGCGACGTGATCGATCGAGAGCATGCCAGGCATCGCGAATTGATCGCCAGTGATTTGCCGGTTTCGTCCGGCGTCGTCGCGTTCATCAAACAGCTGTCGCGCACGTACGACCTCGGAATTGTGAGCATGGCGGAACGCAGCGAGATTGATCACGTGCTCGACATCGCCGGCATTAAGGATGAGTTTGCGGTCGTGGTGAGCGCTGCGATCGGGCTCAAGCACAAACCGGCGCCGGACTGTTATCTCCTTGGTTTGGAAACGCTGAATGAGCAACGCCGCAGCCGTCGCAAACTGCCGGCCCTCGCTGCCGAGTGCGTGGTGATCGAAGACGCGCCACCCGGCGTCCAGGCAGCCCGCGCCGCCGGCATGAAGACGATCGCGGTAACCACCACAGTGAGCGAAACGGCGTTGCGCGAGGCCGGCGCTGATGTCGTCACGGCGAATCTCGCCGACTGGAATGCCGACGCGGTACACCATTTGTTTGGATAGTTTGCGATGGGCCGCACAATCGTCGTTGGCGACATTCACGGATGCTTCGATGAACTCACCGATCTGCTCGGACTGATCAAATTGAAGAGCGATGATCGCGTGATTGCCGTAGGCGATCTCATTACTAAGGGTCCGAAGAACCGCGAGGTGCTCGACCTGTTCATTTCAGACGACCGATTCTCGTCGGTCGTCGGCAATCACGATCGAAGAATTCGACAGAAACTGCGTGGCGAGCCGGTCGCGCTGAATAAGGACCAGCGGGCCGTACTCAAACAGCTGGGGCCGGACCATGCGCGTTACTCTGATTTCCTTCGTTCGTTGCCATTCACAATCGATCTCGAATCTCACCTCGTGGTGCATGCGGGAGTGCGGCCGGGTGTCGCCCTCGACAAACAAATGGCCAGCGACCTGACCGAGATTCGCACCATGGGCGCCGACCCTGCCACGCGTCGCGGGGTGCCATGGTATGCGGTCTATCGTGGCCCGCAGACTATTCTCTTCGGACATTGGCCGGCGAAGCAGCCCCGGCGCGCGTCGCACGCTATCGGCCTCGACACCGGCTGCGTTTACGGCATTTCGCTCACCGCATTCATCATCGAAACGGGCCAGTTCATCAGTACTCCCGCGCGAGCGAAGTACGCCGGAAAGCATTAGCCCCGTGCTGATTGACCGCACGACTTTAATTCATCCGCGAATTCGGAAATCGTTCATTCGATTGCTGCTAATTCCTACGTTTAGATTGCAACTTTCTGAAGATAAATTTGTAATCGCCAACCTCTGGTTGAAAGCAACAACCCCTTAAGCCTGCAGCGCTTCACACCTCTGAAAGCTCTCTTTAGACGGAACATGAGTTGCTCGAAATTCCGGCGAAGCTATCGGCCGGAATAATAACGGACACATGTATCACACATTCAATATCTCTCCTGGTAAATCACATGCAACCAGTATCACAAATTTCTATCAAAGAACGTTTGACGGCGGCTGAGCCCGCGAAAGCGAAACTGTCGCTGGCCCCTGCGCCGGAAAAACATCTGCTGAATCGCGAGTTGAGTCTGGTCGAATTCTTTCGCCAGGTGCTCGACGAAGCACGGGACGAAAACAATCCGCTGCTGGAGCGGCTGCGCTTTCTGACGATCTTTTCGTCGATCGTGGACGAGTTCTTCATGGTGCGCGTTTCGGGACTGAAGGAAGAGGTCGAGCACGGCTGGGAAGGCTCATCGCTGGACGGGATGAACGCGGCTGAACAGTTGACGGAAATTCGCAGCCGGCTTGAGCCCATGATCGTCGAACAGATGCGCAGCCTGCGCGAAGATATCCTGCCGGCACTCGAACGGCAGGGCATCGCCGTTGCCAGCTACGATTCGTTGTCCAGGGAAGAGCGCGACCAGGCCGATGAATATTTCGCGCGCGAAGTGTTTCCGGTGTTGACGCCGCTGGCTGTCGATCCGGCGCATCCGTTCCCGTACATCTCTGGTCTCAGCCTGAATTTCGGTATCAACATTCGCGCGACTGATGAAGCCAACGCCGAAGTGCGATTCGTGCGGCTCAAGGTGCCGCCGTCTTTGCCGGGGCTGGTGCGGGTCGGCAACGGGACGAAGTTCACGTTCCTGAGTGAGGTGATCGCGTGCAATCTGGGGTCGCTCTTTCACGGCATGACCGTCGAGCACGCCCACATGTTTCGCGTGACGCGAGACGCCGACATCGATATTCGTGAGGACGAAGCCAGCGACTTGTTGCGGGCCTTGCAGCACGAGTTGAGAAAGCGGCGGTTTGGATCGCCCGTCCGTCTCGAAGTCGCGGCCGGCATGCCCGAAGACATGCTGTTCTATTTGATGGAGTCGATTGGGGTCGAGCCGGACGACGTCTACGTGATCGACGGACCGCTGAACGTTATCGAACTTGGGGCGCTCGCTGATCTCG
>DATANL010000569.1:0-7040 GCA_036266295.1 Pyrinomonadaceae bacterium
GACCGGCTTCGTCCTCGGGCCCGGGAGAAATATTGGTGGCCCAGGCAATGGTCTGGGCGCCGTCCTCCTCATTCACAAATTGATCGGGACCTTTCGTGAATGAAGGTGCGTCATTCGACGAATTAACGGTCAGCAGGAAAGTGTCGGTCATCGTCTGACCTTCGTCGTTCGATACGGTGACCGTGATGGTCGAGGTGCCGAATTGATTCGCCACGGGAGTGACCGAGAGCGTGCGAGTCGAGCCCGATCCGCTCACCGTTGGGTCCGGCGCGACGGAAGTATTGGACGACGTGGCAGTCACCGTCACTACATTGCCGCCGACATTAAAATTAAATTGAAGCTGGATGTCTTCGGAGGTCGTCTTGTCGCTGATGTCTTCAATTGACACCACCGCTTCGAAGGCGCCGATATCGACCGTGTCAGTTGTGTCCGGGTCCGGGCCATCGATGCTGCGCGGGAAGCCGCGTTGATCGGTAAGTAATTGAGAGAATTGTGAATCGCCGCAATGTGCTGAATCAGTGACGCAGTTGTCTCCCGCGTCGAGCGCCAGGCTGCCGGCCAGCAGAGCATGCGTTTGCGTTGGGCCACCATTGTTTGCGAGCGGCCCGAGCTTCGCGGGTTGGTTGTAGATATTGTGCGACGTGGCGCCCGTGATCAATGAGCCGTTGGTGTCGCCAATTAAGTTGTTGTCCTGCGACGTGAAATTGCCGTAGAGATCCGCACCCGTTCCCGTAGTGACGAAGCCATTGCCGGCGACAATGGTATTGCGCAGATTGCCGCCGCTGTCGGCGTTGATGCCTCCGCCGTTGCCGCCGCCCGTTGGACCATCGCCCGTTTTGTTGTTAGTGATGGTGCAATTGATGAGGAAGAATGGGTCCGCCTCACTTTTGATCCCGCCGCCGCTGCCGCCGGCGGATGATGCACTCGAACCGGCTTGATTACCACTAATCGTGCTGTTCACGATGACGAAGCCGGAACCAGATGCGTTCACGATGCCTCCGCCGCTCCCGCCATTCAAACTCGAGGAGCCGGCCTGGTTGTTGCCGATAGTGCTGTTGGTGATCGTCAGTGTGCCCGGATTGGGCCCACCGTTGGATATGCCTCCGCCATTGCCGCCCACACTTCCCTCGCCGGTTCCCGACCCGGCCTGATTGTTTGTGACGGTACAATTGTTCAGCGTCAGCGTGCCCAGGTTCGCAATTCCGCCGCCCAGACCGCCGGCGAAACCACCACTGCCGGCCGTGCCGGACTGGTTATTGCTGACAACCACGCTATCGAGAGTCAGCGTTGATCCCGAGCCGTTGAGAATCCCGCCACCATTAGAGCCGTTAGAATCCGACACGCCATCCGGCGCGCGGCCATTGGCGATCGTCAATGCGGTGACGGTGACCTCGGTGCCAGTGATTTCCAGGACGCGAAACTGTGACGTGCCGATAGCGTTAGAACGTTGGACCGTCAAGAGGCCGGCGCCCGGTCCATTGATCGTGACGTTCTTATCGAGCAGCAATTCGGTACTCGTGAGCGCGATCGGGGACACGACCGAGGACATATCGAACGCAATGGTGCCTCCGGTACAAACGTCCAGAATCGCCTGACGCAGACTGCCGGCGCCGCTGTCGGCATTTGTCGTCACCAGCACATTTGCGAAACAACTAGAGACTGTGCCAGCCGCGGCGCTGGTGTTGTTTTCTGAATTAGGATCGCTGTCGCTGCTGATCGTAACGGAATTGGTGTAAGTCGTACCGTCGGCGGTGCCCGGCGGGACGTGGCCGACGAATGTGAACTCGCTGGTTGAGCCCGGCGGGAGACTCGCAAGGGAGCAGCTGGTCGTAGCGCTCGGCGAGCCACAATTCCACGGTGTACCCGAGTTCTGATTGAACGAAACAAAAGTCATGTTTCCCGGTAACTTGTCGGTGAAGCTCGCATTGGTTGCCGTATTCGAACCCAGGTTGCTGACGGTAATGCTGTAAATAACGTCAGCGTCAGCATGAAATTGGCCCGGGCCCGTCTTGGTGATACTCAGGTCGGTGTCGTTGCTGGGAACCTGAGTGGTTGCGGTGGATTGATCGTTCTCGGGGTTATCGTTCGGCGAACCGCTCACCTGGGCGATATTGCTGAAAAATGTTCCCGGCGGCGTTTCGGCGGCAATATGCACCGTCAGACTAAAGACGCTGTCGCCGACGGAAGAACTCGAAATACTACAAGCAACCTGGCCGTTGTTGCCGGCTCCGGGATCAGAGCAAGACCAACCGGGAGCGCCGGACGTGTCGAGTGACACGAACGTCATGCCGCTCGGGAGGTTGTCTGTTAATTGCGCGCCGATCACATCATCTGGTCCAAAGGTCGTAGCTGTGATCGTGTAAGTGACATTAGTGTCCGCAGCTGCCGTGTCCGGTCCAGTCTTCGTGACGCCGATGTCGCCCGCAGGATCGTCAAACAAAGCCGTCTTTAGCTTGGCCCCGGTACCCGCGGCAAAAATCAAAGCCAGTGTTGAGACCGCAATAATGAATAAAACCGGCCGCGAATTATTCGCGCGACGAAGGAAATAAGATAGTTGACGCATAAAAAGTTAAAGTTACCTGGCTTGAATCCGGATCATTTAGGATGGGTAGTGCGTGTCGACAGCGGTGGTTGTAGTTTCAAAGTTTGATAGGAATTTCTCACGCGTCGTCGAGAACAATTTGGGGCAGTACCGTGAGGCCAAATGTGGGTCGACGCGACCGACAATCCCGGGGGATCCTTGTATTTCGAACTTCGTACTTCGCTCGAGGTCGTCTAACAGCTTGAGGCCCAAAAATAACACACTGGCCCAATTCCCGCCACCAGATGAGGTCGGCGCTGATCAACTCAAGTCCTAACCAGCGAAGCCTGAGGTGATAACGGCGCGGGCGACAAACTCGCTTAACTCATCGGCGGTTGGCAACGCAGCGCGGGCGCCGAGAGCGCGGCACTTCAAGGCGGCGACCGCGTTACCCAGTTTCAAGCACGTCTCCAACTCATCGCCGTTCAGCATTCCGTAGATAAAGCCCGCATGGAACGCGTCACCGGCGCCGGTCGTGTCGCGACAGCCGCCGGGAACTGCGAAGGCCGGCGATGTAATGAAGTGACCTTCGGCATAGACCAGCGCTCCCTGCGCGCCCAGGGTGGCGCCGACAATCGCACCGCCATAACGCGATTTGATTTCGATCAATGAATCACGTTCGTTGCTGATTCCCGTCAGCCGCCGCGGAAACTCTGAAGAAGTAATCAGCACATCGACCAGCGGAAGCAATTCCGGTAATCGGTCGTAGATGTTGTCGACGTCGACTGTGACGATGCTGCCGGCACTTCGCGCCGCGCGGGCCATCTCCGCGCACGCCGGCGGGTCGTGAGCGTCGAGGTGCAGTACGCGGCCGTGCGGCGCAATGTCGATGGGGGCTTCGTCGGCCCGATAAGATAATCGATCGTCGCGATCCCAGACGATGGTCCGCTCGCCGGATTGCTCTTCGATAACGATGAAGGCTACTTGAGTTTCTGCGCCTTCGATCGTTTCCGCGAAGTCGAGCTTCACGCCTTCATATTCAAGCGACAGCCGGCCAAAACGTCCGGCTTCGTCGGAACCAAAGCGCCCGGCGTACGCCGTCCGAAATCCCAATCGCTGCAAGGCAACCATCGCGCTCGCGGTTTGTCCGCCCGCAGACTTTTCGTAAGCCGTAAATCTAACTTTAGTGTCGAATGCTGGATAAGCGGGGACCACGATCAAATGATCGACGGCATTGAGGCCGAACCCGACGCAGTCGAATTTGGTCCGCGCGCGAATCGTAAAAGGTAACTTCATCCAACCGGTCCGATAAGAGATTCGTGAGGATTTTATATGAAAGGACGCAGAGTAGAAATCATGCCCCCAAATGTCGAGTGCGCCGACAGAGAGTTTTCAGTCGCGCAAGTTGTTAACTGCGTTCGGTGAATCGATCGCAAATTAGCAAACTGCGTGACCAACGCTCTGTCGGCGCACTCCTGATTTCCTGCTGGTCGTGCTGGTTGAGGGCCTATGGCATTCCCAGGCGAATCCTGTCTGCCAGCAGCCTTTTGTCGGTATCGTCAAGCATCGCGCCCGCGTCGTCGAGAATCTGATCCGTGGTCTTGCCGCTTTGGGCCTGGATGTGTTTGATCAAGGCAGCCACCGCCGCGGCGATTTCCGGCATTTCTCCGGCTCCAGGTATCAACGTCGCCAGGGGAATTAACTTTGCGAGAGTGTCCAGTAGATTATCCAAGATGTCACCTCCATGTCTTTTCGTTTCGAACCGCTGCTGCTAACAAAGGCCGGCGGCCGAGATAGTAGAAGTAAACCCCATGATCGTCGTGAATACAGTTGCCAGTTTCGACTTACTGTCAGCATCCTCGATCGGCAAGATGCCGCTGTTATTCAAGTCGGTTAACGACGCCGACACCGTATTGAACAAGCTACAGAGCGTGGCCTTTTGCGGCGGATTCGGGTCAGCCTTCAGTTTCTTGATTTCGTTGACGAGCGCTCGATCGGCGTTGTTTGCCTTTTGGAGCAGCGTAGTCAACGCGACTTCCCGATCGTGCGAAAGTTTTCCTGACTTTCCCAGGTCTCCTTTGATCTTAGTCATCGTGTTCAGCGAGACTGCGATGTCGTCGGCTGCCTTGGCCGCCTTCCGATAAGGATCCGACACCGTGCCGCCTCCTCCGCTATCGCATTTAAACGAGAACGCGGTGAATGACAGCAACAACAACAACGCGACGAATGCTCTTTTCGATTTCACGGTATGCCTCCTTCGTGACCTGCTAGAGGTCGGGTGAGTAACTATTTGAGCGTGATTGGATGGCGTCGTCTGGATCAGTCGGGGTTGACACCATCCGCGACTTTTGCGAGGTGGCGGCTATTCTATTGTAAAAGTGACGATTGTCAAGGTTTGTGAATGACCTTGCGTTAGCCTTATGGTTTGGCCTGCGCGCTTGCGATAAGATATTTCCAAAGGTCTGCTGGTCGTGATTCTTGTGACTCTGGACGAAAAACTGAAAGAAATTCCGCGCGCGCCGGGTGTGTATCTGCACAAAGACGGCGCCGGGAAAATCATCTATATCGGCAAAGCCAAGAACCTGCGTAATCGCGTGCGTTCTTATTTTCAAACGAGCCGGCGCGGCGAATTCAGTTACGGCATCAAGACCGAAGAGCTGGTCCATCAAATCGCCGACGTCGAATTTATCGTCACCGATAATGAAGCCGAGGCATTCATGCTCGAAGCTTCGCTCGTCAAGAAGCACCAACCCTACTTCAATTACAAACTAAAGGACGACAAGTCATATCCGCATCTGAAGCTGACCGTTAACGAGCCGTTTCCCAAGTGTGTGATCACCCGGCGGATTCAAAACGACGGCGCGCTCTACTTCGGTCCCTTTCTGCCGGCGGCGATGGCGCGACGCACTATCGATCTAATCAATCGCACTTTTCAGTTGCGCACCTGCGACATCGAAATCGACGGCAAGGCGCCGCGGCCATGCCTTGAGTATCACATCAAACGATGTCTGGGGCCGTGCGTGAAAGGCCTTTGCACGCCCGAGGAATATCAGGAGGCGGTGCGCGACGTGCGCATGTTGCTGGAAGGACGCAATACGGAACTGGCAGTCAAACTGGAAACGCGGATGCTGCAAGCTTCAGACGAGATGCGTTATGAACTGGCGGCGAAGTATCGCGATCTGCGCAAGACCGTCATCAAGCTTTCCGAGCAGCAAAAGATGGCGACGACTTCCGAGAGTGATATCGACATTTTTGGTTACTACCGCGAAAGCAGGCGGCTCGCGTTGCAACTGTTCACGATGCGCGACGGCGACATTGTCGGCCGGCGTGAATTCTTCTGGGAAGATTTGCCGGACGACGAATTTAATCCGGCTGATTTTTTGAGCGAGGTGCTGGCCCAGTATTACAGCGATTCAAACCGCGCGATGACTGTTCCCGCCGCAGATTTGCAGACGCGCGAGGTCCGCACTTCTTTCCTGCCGCGCGAGATTCACGTTCCGATCGACTTCGCTGATCGCGAACTGCTGGAAAAAGTCCTGAGCGAGCGCCGTGGCCGGCGCGTGCACATCCTCGCACCGCAACGCGGCGAAAAGCGCGACATGATCGATCTCGTCGAGAAGAACGCCAAGCTCGCCTTTGAACAACGCTTCCGCGTGCTCAAGCCCGACATGAAGCGCGTGCTTGAAGAGATGCAGGAGACGCTCGAGCTGCCGCGCTTTCCCGCGCGTATCGAATCGTTCGACGTCTCGCACATCCAGGGCGCCGAGAACGTCGCCGGGATGGTCGTGTGCGAGAACGGCAAGATGAACCGCAACGAGTATCGGAAATTCAAAATTCGCTGGGTCGAAGGTGCGAATGATTTTGCCTCGATGCATGAAGCCGTGCTGCGGCGTTATCGTCGTCTGCGCGATGAACAAAAAGAGTTACCTGATCTGGTCATGATTGACGGCGGCAAAGCTCAGCTCAGCGCTGCGGCCGAAGCCATGCGCGAACTGGATCTTGAAGCCATTCCAATGATTGGCGTCGTCAAACCGCCGCTGCATCACAACCAGGTTGCTTATCTCCTGGTCAAAGGCCGCGAAGACGATCCCATTTATCTCGATTCCTATTCACCGGTGCTGCGCCTGATTCAAATGATTCGTGACGAGACGCATCGTTACGCGGTGACCTACCATCGCAAACGGCGCGAGCTGCGCGACTTCACCTCGGAGCTTTCGGCAATTCCCGGCGTGGGTGAAAAACGCAAGACCCGCCTGCTGCGTCACTTCGGATCGATTCATAAGATCTCTGAAGCGAGCATCGACGAACTCGCGCCCTTCGTCGGCCGCAAGACCGCGACCGAGATAGTCGAGCACTTTGCGCGACAGCGCGCGCTGGCCGAAGGCGCGAACGCAGCCTAGGCGACAGCAGAAACCCGACCGTGAGGGAGGGTGCTACTCGCGATTGAATGCGTAGCAACTGACGGTCGGGTGCAAGTTGATTAGGCACTCCTAAGAGAAAAAAGCGGTGAGCATCTTTC
>DATANL010000570.1:0-4975 GCA_036266295.1 Pyrinomonadaceae bacterium
ATTTGCACCTTTAATCCGAGTCGTCGACGAATTTGCCGAGGCGATTGTGGCAGAAAAGCCCGGCGGCATTGCCGGCGATGCGATCGAAGGATTCAATCCTGCCCACGACGCCTGCCGGATGATCATCAATGCGGCGGTCACGATTGCCGGGCGAGCTTTGGGCCCAGGGATCGTCAACCAGGACTTTCTCCTGGTCGGCCGGCATACACCGCTCGAATCAGACGGCGCCACGAACCTGCTACTTGACGACGTGACGTTCGAACGAAAACTCGCAGCGGCGCGGTCGTTCACTGAATTAGCGCCCGAACTGGACGCGGTGCTTCAAGGCGACTTGTTGGCCCTGCATCAGTACCCACAAATCAGCAACGACTCGTTGGCGACGCGCAATACGATTGGCGCCGAAGCTTATCGGGTCGAGTGCCTGCGGCCGGTCGGTGAACCCGCATCACTAACGCCATCCACCTCAACTCCGTTTTATGAACAGTACGGCGAACTGAGGGTCGCAGAAGGTCTTTACGGCGAAGTGATTCGTTATCGCGATCACATGTTGCCGCTGGCTGAAGCTCTCTCAGAACATGCCGCCACATTTTAAAGAAAGACGCGGAACCTGTGATGCGGCGACACATCAACCGTCTCAAAACGCCCATCGCGAAACGGTTGCCGGCATTCCGCGCGGCTGCCCGCCTGGTTTCACAGAGCCCGCGCCACGGCCTCAAGCTGCTGGTTAAGTCACACACGCGCCGAGCGCCAAAATGTAATCCTGACGTCTATCCCTTCGCATCGTTTCTCGCTTCGATGCTCGGCTGCGATCGCATAATCATCATCGGCAAGCCACAGCCGCACGAATTAATTCACCTCGTTCCACATTTCAAGGTCTACGCTGTGGTCGATGCGGCCGACGTGAAATCATGTCGACGCGAGTTGCCGATTATTAGTTGGGTTCCCGTCACCAATGGCGACCTCTCGCTTCCCGTTTCGTTGTTGGAAGCATCGCTCGTGATCTGTACTCTGAATCAGTGGGCAGGTCAGTCAACGCTGTTCGAGAAATTAGACGCGTGGATGGATCACGCCGCGCTTTGTCTCGTAACCAGCGCCGGGCGAGATGCAAGGCAAGTGGAACAGTTGATGTTCAGTCACGGCTTAGACCCGATTTTTGTCGGATTAACTGCCAGTGACAATGTCGCTTTTGAAAAGCACACGACCGTCGCGGTGCTGCAAAAGAAGTCTTTCGCAACGCCCCGCAACATCAAAGCGCCTGCGGACTTCCGCGTCGTCGCGTTCATGGCGGCTTATAACGAGGCAGACATCATTGTCGAGTCGATTAGAAAATGGACTGACCAGGGCGTTCATGTTCACATTCTCGAGAACTGGTCGACTGATCAAACTTACGAGCTGATCGAACAAACGTCACGCGGCTTGCCCGTGACGTGCGAACGCTTTCCCAGGGACGGGCCCTCTGCGCATTTTGAGTGGGCGGCAATGCTCGCACGCATCGAAGAACTGACGCGCGAACTTGAAGCCGACTGGTTTGTGCGCCGGGGCGCGGACGAGATCATGGCCTCACCGTGGCCGGGCATCAGCTATCGGGATGCTCTGTATCTGGTTGACCGCGCGGGCTTCAATTGCGTCGACCACACGATTATCGAGTTCTATCCGGTCGACAACGATTTTCAACCGGGCATGGACCATGAAACATACTTCCGCCATTTCGACTTCAAGCGGCTTTCTCATCAGTGGCAACGCAAGGCCTGGAAAAACTGCGGGGTGGCGGCGTCATCGATCGCGACCGCCGGTCACGATGTCACCTTTGAAGCAAGGCGCATCTATCCATTCAAGTTTCTGCTGAAGCACTATTCGTTCCGGTCACAAGCGCACGGGGAGCGGAAGGTATTTCGCGAACGGAAACCGAGATGGAACGCGAAGGAGCGGGCGAAGGGATGGCATCTTCATTACGATTCGATCCGCGAAGGACACCAGTTTTTGCAACCAGCTGCGGCCAGGGAAATTTTCTCAGAAGAATTATTTAATGAGACTTATTTGATTGAACGACTCTCCGGCGTTGGGATTGAACGTCAGAACCGCAGATAGCGGTAAGCCGCGGTGATGAATCGCGCTCAAAATCCACCCTACAAACTGGCCAGGTTCCACAAGCCCAGGTGCTTACCCAGCTCCTCGTCTTCGGTTATCAACTGGAGCGGCGGAGGAAAATTAAAAGGCGGTAACTCTAAATTAACCGGACGCCGATCACCGGATCGGATGTCCGTGTTCCTGGTAACGTTTACGTGCGTCGTCGCCAGCAGGAACTTCGATTTGCTTCTCTTGAAATTGGCAAGCGCCGCGCGTACACGCCTGGAAGAAAGATGAATAAGGCAATCCCTGCATAAGATGACATCCACCTCAGGCAAAGGATCGTTCGTTATGTCCAGCATGACGAAAGTCCGGCCCCGCTCCTCGTATGTTCGTCGATTCTGCGATACGAGTTCCGGCACAATGTCAGCGCCTACGTATTCGATCCCGCTCAAATCAACGTGCCGCATCCAATTGAAATCGCCGCAAGCAGCGTCGAGCAACGACCTGGCGCCGACACTCTCAAGTAAGGTGGGCAGCGCATGCCTGATCACCTCGGTGCGCGCGATTGTCGAGCCTCGGCCGGAGACCGACTCCGGGTCGGCCCAAAAGTTATTTAGGTAGATGTCGGTGAAAGTGTTCCTGAGTCGAGCCGGTAGCAGGTCGAGACGCCACCAAACGACCCTGAGCCGGCGATAGACCTGGGCGGTGAAAGGAAAGGCAGACTTGATGAATGATTTGGTGCCTTCAATCATGGCGCCAGGGCCGGGAGGTTGCGGCAAATCTCATCTGCCCCGCGACGTTTGACGATCAGCCAAGATTGTCCGGAGATCGGGTAAACCGCGGCGGTCTCGAACCACCGCCGGTCTTGCACTCAGATAGCAAACTGTCCGCTTTCGAGCAGCTCTTTAATGTAAGCGAGAAACCTTTCCGCATCGGCGCCGTCGATGATTCGATGATCGAAGCTCAAAGCGAAGTAGGCCATGCTGCGAATGGCGACGTAGTCTTCGCCATCGGCCGAGGTCAGCACTTTGGTGCGCTTCTCAATTTTGCCGACGCCGAGAATCGCGACTTGTGGTTGATTGATGATCGGCGTGCCGAATAATCCACCGAACACTCCGGGGTTGGTGATGGTAAAGGTGCCGCCGGCCACTTCATCCGGCTTTAGTTGCTTAGTGCGAGCGCGATCCGCGAGATCGTTGGCGGCGCGGGACAGGCCCGAGATTGAAAGATCGTCCGCGCGTTTGATGACCGGGACAATCAGGCCCCAATCGAGAGCGACCGCCATTCCCAGGTTTATGTCGCGTTTGTAAATGATCTGATCGCCGCTGACCTGTGAATTGAAAATCGGGAATTTGCGAATCGCATCGGTCACCGCCTTGAAAATGAACGGCATGAAAGTCAGCTTCGTACCGGTGCGGTCCTCAAACGATTTACGATTTTCTTCACGCAGCTTGGCGACCTTGCTCATGTCGATTTCATAAACAGTCGTGACGTGAGCTGAAGTGCGCCGCGACAAGATCATGTGCTCGGCGATCTTCTTGCGCATGACGCTCATCTGCTCGATGCGATCGCCGGTCGCGGGTTTCGACGCCGGCAAAGGCTGCGGCTCAAAAGTTTGTGGCGCAGTTTTCGGCGCCGGCGGCGCAGCGGCAGGCGCGGTGGTCCGCTCGGGAATACTGCCGGATTCGATATAGCTGAGAATATCGTTCTTGGTCACCCGTCCGCTCATGCCGGTGCCTTCGAGCTGCTTGATATCGATGCCATGCTCTTCGGCAATCTTGCGCACCAAAGGGCTCGACTTGGTGCGCCGCAACTCTTCAGCGCTGGCGCCGCCGTTGTCTTGTGATCGAGAGGTCGGCGCGGCATCTGTTCGTCGATGCAGCGGCTTCACCTCAGTCTTGTGCGAGGCGGCGGCCGCTGGTGGTGGCGGTGGAGCTGGAGCTGACGGCGGAATGGCGGGCGTCTCGGGAGCCTGCGCCCTGACCGGCTGAGCTTCGGCCGGCTCAGGTGCGGCCCGATCAGGTTCGACCGGCTGGGCGGCCGCCGGCGGAACTTCCGTTTCCGCGGGCGCTTCTTGTTCTTTGGCCGCGGCCGTTTCGGCGGCGGGCTGCGCGCCCGCGCCATCGAGCACGGCGACCACCGTGTTCACTTCAACCGTTTCGCCCTCTTTGAATTTGATTTCCGTCAGCGTGCCGGCGGCGGGCGACGGAATTTCCGCATCAACCTTGTCCGTTGAAATCTCAAAGAGCGGTTCATCGCGCTCAATGTGATCGCCCACGTTCTTCAGCCATTTGGTGATGGTGCCTTCCGCAATCGATTCGCCCATCTGGGGCATTACAACTTCAGTAGCCATGATTTCTCCAGTTTACAGTTTTGAGTTTTTAGTTTTCAGAAATGACGGCGATCGCCGGGCCACTGAAAACTGAAAACCGAAAACTGACTACTATTATTCCGCCGTCGTCGGATCGATGATGCTTCTGATCTCCGAAATCTTATTCGCCGGAAACCCGCCCTGCTGCGCGTGCGCGCGAATCATGTCTTCACTCGGCGCGATGTAGACACAGTAAACCTTGTCGTCGGTGACATAACTCTCGACCCATTGAATCTGCGGGCCAAGGTTCTGCAAGACGCTGCATGATTTCTGTGAAATGCCATGCAGGTCCTGCGGCGTCAGTTTTCCGGCGCCGGGAATCTCTCGCTCGATTACATATTTCGGCATGATTATCGTTGTCACCCTGGTTTCTAAAACTATTTTCGTTTAGACGCCGCACTTGTGCGGCGATCGGGCCGGACAAGTCCGTCCTCTAAACGAGTTCCTGATCTTTCTCAATAAGCCGCCAGCTTGCGCGCCGCGTCCACGACGTCTTTCACCTGCGGTAAATAATAATCTTCCAACGGCGGCGAA
>DATANL010000571.1:0-3923 GCA_036266295.1 Pyrinomonadaceae bacterium
CAAGGTCGCCCGTGCGATAGAGACGATCTGACGGGTCGTTGGTGAATGGATTACCGACAAAGCGCGCGGCCGTTAGCGCTTCATCACCGAGATAGCCCTTCGCGACATGCGGACTGCGAAAACAGATCTCGCCCAATTCTCCGACGCCGCAAAGCGCCTGCTGCTGATTCAAAACCAGTAGCTGCACGTCCTTGATGCCGGTGCCGAGCGGCAGGATTGATTTCGTCAAACCGTGGCCGGGCGCAGCGCTGGGGACGAAGTAACCGACGGCCCGCTGAGTTTCCGTAGCGCCGTAAAGATTGATGCAGGTGACCGCCGGCGCCAGTTGTTTGAGACGGTCCACATCTCGTTGCGTCAACACGTCACCGACGAAAAATGAATATCGAAGTGAATCAATGCGCTCGTCGTCCGCCTGCTCACACAAAAGCTGCGCCATGGCCGGCGTGAGGTTCGCAACAGTGATCTGATGGTTTCGCATCCATGAGCGCATCCGTCCGGGTGTTTGCAGCAAAGCTTGATCGGGAATGAACAGCCGGCCGCCCAGTTGCAACGGAGTGAAAATGTCGCGGTGCAGAGGGTCGTGGGCCAAACCCGAAAACATGCAGAAGCGATCGGAATCATTCAAACCGAATTTCTCAACCGCCCAGTTCGTGAAGAGCGTCAGCGAACCGTGCCGGCCCATCACGCCTTTCGGCGTGCCTGTCGAACCTGAGGTGAAGGCGATGTAAGCCAGATCGTCCTTGTCGATCTGGACGTCGGGATCGGCGGTGGAGCATTCTGCGATTGCGTCACAACTGCCGTCGGTTGCGATCCCGAGGCGACCGCACTTGAGTGAGTCGACAAATCGATCGAGCGCGTCGGGCAATCGCCCCGCGGCTTCCATGTGAATGAAGGTGTGCGGTGAAGCGCTCCCCAGACACTCGATGCTGCGCGCCGGCGGGTTCATCGGATCGACGATCGTGAAAGCAGCACCGGCTTTGAGCACACCGAGAATCGCGCCGACCAGAGGCGCGCTGCGGTGCGCGTAAATCGCAACTACGTCTCCTTTGCGAATTCCTTGTATCAGCAGAAAGTTAGCGAGCTGGTTACTTCGTGCTTCAACTTCCTGATAAGTCAAAGTCTCGCGCGCATCGGATACGGCCGCGGCGCTCGGCTGACGCTGCGCCTGCCGCGAGAAGAGCGACGTTATCGGCTCTGGCTGGTGCGCATTCAACGCAACGGTCGGATCAGGCAGAAGATTCCGCGACGCGGAAGTGACTAATGAATAGGCGCCGATCTGTTCATCCGGGCGGTCGATTATCTGCGTCAATAAATCTGTGAGCTGCCGCATCATTTCCGCGACCCGCGCGCGCGCAAACAAGTCAGTGTTGTAAACGAAAGCCAGCTTCAAACTATCGTCGTCGACGCCGGCATAAAGCGTCAGATCGAATTTTGAAAGTGTCTCTTCCGTCTGCAACCAGGCATCGACAAAGCTGGTGCGGCCACCGCCGGGCAACGGAATGTCATCTGAGAAACTAAAGAGATTGAAATAGACCTGAAAGATCGAAGTGCGGCTCAAATCACGCTCGGGCTTTAGTTCTTCGATCAGTTTTTCAAACGGCACGTCCTGATTTGAATATGCATCCAGAGCCGTCTGCCGCACTCGCGACAGCATTTCAAGAAAGTTGGGATTGCCCGAGAGATCGCTGCGCAACGCGAGATTGTTGAGAAACAATCCGATCAGACTTTCGGTCTCAGTGTGCGGCCGGTTCGTTATGGGCGAGCCGACGATGATGTCCTGCTGACCGCTGAGCCGATGAAGGAGCACTTTGAAAGCCGCGAGCAACGTCATGAAGAGCGTTGCGCCTGCACGCTGACTGAGTCTTCGCAGCGAGCGGGTCAACTCCGGCGAAAGCATCGCCACCTCGCACGCTCCGGCAAAAGTCTGCATGGGCGGCCGCGGCCGATCGGTCGGCAAGTCGAGAACCGGCAACTCACCGGCTAGTTGGTTTTTCCAATACGAGAGTTGCTGCTCGATTATTTCATCGCGCAACCAGTCGCGCTGCCAATGCGCATAGTCGGAATACTGAATCCCGAGCGGAGCGAGCGGTGAGCTGGTCCCTGCTTTGAAAGCATCGTAAAGCGTCGAGAGTTCGTTGAAGAACAGCAGCAGCGACCAGCCATCACTCACGATGTGATGCATGGTCACCACAAGAATCGATTCATCTGCAGAGCAGCGAATGAACTTCGTGCGAAGCAGCGGGCCCTGCGACAAATCAAACGGGCGGAGAACTTCCTGCTCAACCAAACGATGAGCTTTTGCGTCGCGAATCGTTCCTTCAAGTTGGGTAATGTCGATTACTTCGAGCGCTGCAGCACACCGGTCTGCCACGACCACAGACGGCACGCCGTTGTCAGTAACGAAGATCGTGCGCAGTGATTCATGGCGTCGAATGATTTCATCAATTGCTCGTTGCAGTGTCGCGACTTCGATCGGCGCGTTTACCTTCACCGCCATCGGCACATTGAACGCCGGCGAAGCGGGCATCAACTGATCGATAAACCAGAGTCGTTCCTGGGAGTACGAGAGTTGCGGCTTTATTCCCGAGCGCCGCGGAATTACGCGGGACGATGGTTGCGGAGTAGCAATGTCGCCGCGCAGATACTTTTCAATCAACAGACGCTTGGCTTCTGAAGCCGGCAAAGGCGGCCCGGATGGCGTCGATGTGATGCGGTCGAAAACAGAGGCCATATGCGTTTATGAGGATCGATGAAAAGGACAACCCGTTTCGCGGCTGAACAGTTGCGGCGCGACGGTTGATGTCGGGACGACCTCGTCGAAAGTGACCTGCAGGGCTGTCAGGCCGCGCAAGCCGAGATTGTCGCGCCAAACAATTTGAGCACCGGGCGCCAACGCCAAATTTGCTGTGCGACGGGCCAACGCTTCAAAAGTAAGTTGGCCTTCGATGCGTGCCAGCGCGGCGCCGAAACAAAAGTGACTGGCCCAACCGAATGCGAGGTGACGATTATCGGGACGCGTCAGGTCCAGTCGATCCGGATCTTTGAATCGTTCCGGATCGCGATTGCCGGCCGCCATGACTGCAATCACCGCCTGGCCTTTACGAATCAGCTTGCCGCCGATTTCGGTATCTTCCGGACAGATGCGTGCGGTTTGCTGACTGGGACTCTCATAACGGAGCAACTCTTCAACTGCTGACGGGACCAGCGACAAGTCGTCGCGCAGTTGCTGCATCTGAGCAGGGTTTCGCACCAGACTGAGAATGCCGTTGCCAATCAGATTCGTCGTAGTCTCTTGTCCACCGACCATCGTCACAATGCAATTGGCGATGATCTCTTCATCGGTGAGCCGGTCGCCGTCGATCTCGGCGGTAATGAAAGAATTAATCAGACCTTCACGCGGATGTTCGCGCAGTTCGCGGATCGCTTCACAAAAATAGTCGGTCATTTCCGCGACGCACTTGAGTGTGCGCGCCGCGCGATCGGGATTGTGCTGAAAGTTGCCGAGCACTTCGGCAAAATCGGCTGACCAGTTTTTCAACTGATCGCAATCTGAGGTCGGCACGCCGAGCATTTCCGCCGTGACGATGGCCGGCAGCGGGGCCGCCAAATCGTTGATGACGTCCATGTGACCGCGATGAAGCAACGGCGTCAGCAATCGATCGAGAATCTCGCGAATGTGATTGCGCAGCGCCTCGACCCGCGCGGGCGTAAAAGCCATCGACGCCAGAGTGCGCAGGCGCGTGTGCGCCGGCCCGTCCATGAAGAGCATCTGCCGCGTCATCATTTGCGCGATCGGACTGAGTTCGCCCATGCCAATCGCAGCTAATTGTTCAGGGGTTGGCGTCCGATTCGCTGAGAAGCGATGGAGCACGGTGACGACGTCTTCGTAGCGCGTGACCACCCAGGTGTGCAAATACGGATCC
>DATANL010000572.1:0-1856 GCA_036266295.1 Pyrinomonadaceae bacterium
GGAACGTCTGCTACGTACATGTGCTGTTCTCCTCAAAGCTGCAGCCGGCGGGAGGCCGGGGCCAAGTGCTCGCGCGCGACATTTGTTATCATCGCTGTCCGGCTGCAAATGCCGGCCGGCGCGAACGGGCATATTAAACCAAGAGTCCCTAACATGATGAAACGCGCGATGCGCTGTCACGATTTTGGCTCAGGGCTAGAAGAAAGTCCCGCGGCTTAGTCATTCTAAGCAAGGGGCTTTCGACAACGCCATGGGCCAAAACTCGTGCCAGCCCGAAGGGTTGCAGCCAGAATCGGCGATGGCCGCGTTGCTCGTCTTGGCAATAGAACGACTATTGCCTTCACCGGGCGCCTTGCCCTCACCAATTCTGGCTGCAACGCACACGTGTTTCATTGTATTAGACACCCCTAGCGCCGATTTCGCGCAGTACGACCTCGGGCCGCTGATCGCACTCTTCGGCAGTCCGTGATTCCGGCGGTTTCAATTGCGCCTCGATATAAGCACCGAGACGGCGCGAGCGCGCAACGACCCGCGTGCCGAACAGGCGGCGTTCGCGATCGTAGCGCGCGAGTGCGGCAACCAAATCGCCCGGCGCGTCCGCAATGCATTGCGCGAGAGACTGCGCGTCGAGCGCGGCCTTGGTCACGCCCATGCCGACGTGCGGGCGCGCGACGAACGCGGCGTCTCCCAGCAATGCAACACGCCCGACCGCCATGCGCGGCGATTCGAGATCGAAAATCGCCTGGAAGAACGGCTGCGGCGCGCGCTCGACGATTTCGTAAATCTGCGGCGCCAGCAGTGCCTTCGCTTCCGCGCGCATTTCCGCCACGACCTCGCGCGTGATCAGCGGCGGCGGAATCGCCACGCCGTGACAATGCCCGCTCGCGTCCGTCGCGAGCCGCGGCAATTTCGTAGCGAAGTCGCACGGCCGGTACCAGACGAAATTAGAACTGCGCTTTCCCGGCCGCACGTCGTTGTCGCGCCCCGGCACCGGGTAGACCAGCATCATCTCGCCGACCGGCAGCCCAAATGCGTAGCGCTCGAAAATCGCCGCGTGGGTTGACCGCGACACCGCGGACTCATCAACGACGCCGCGCCATGCTATGTAGCCCGCATAGCGCGGCTCGGCTGCGGGAAGCACTTGCGCGCGCACGCTCGAACGTATGCCGTCGGCGGCGACCAACAGATCGCCGCGTGCCTTGGTGCCGTCGCTGAATACCGCGGTGATGCCGTCCGCATCCTCCTCGACTCGTTCGAGATTCATGCCGAAATGATATTGCGAGGCCGGCAGCAGATCCTTCAGAGGCCGGTAGATGCGCGCCCATGCGGTCATCATCTGCGGGAGCGCAACTTCGAGCAGAGTGCTGCCGTCGCGATCGAGGCAGACACGCTCGCGAACCTCAACGCCGATCGACGCATCGACCGCGATGCCGAGCCGGCGCAGGATGGAAAAAAGCTCGTCGTGGGTGCCGATGCCAGCGCCGCGCGTCGCGAGGTCGTCGGCGACGCGTTCGTACACGTCTACGTGCCAGCCGATTACATGTAAGAGGTTGGCGGCAAACAACCCGCCTAAAGACCCGCCAATGACCAGCGCGCGCGGTTTGCTCATCGCGTTATCATAGCGGCAATTCAAATTTGACGGACGAGAACATGGACGTATGGCACGGCAGCAACGATGCGGCATGGGACAACGCGCAGGAAGAATTATTTGCCGCCGGCATGACCGATGGCCTGCCCGTAACGCCGCCGACGCGCGAACGTGTTGACGCGATGCTCAAGCACTGCGGCTTCGACGGTGCCGAAGTCGTGACCACGCTGCCGCCCGCGTTCGAAGAGGCGACATGGCGCGACATCGC
>DATANL010000573.1:0-3842 GCA_036266295.1 Pyrinomonadaceae bacterium
AGCGGGCGCCTCAGGTAGCCGTCGTCAACCAAACTTTCGCGCAACAGTTTTTCCCCAACGCCGACGTGCTGGGCAAGCATGTCGGCATCAGCAAGCGCGAGGTCGAGATCGTAGGCGTTGTAGCCGATACCAAATACATGAGCCAGCGCGAAGATATCAAGCCGCTGGTATACACGCCCTGGCAGCAGGAACTTCCCGTAATTGGCGCAATGTCTTTCGCCTTGCGCACTACCGGTGAGCCAACGGCGCTTGCTGCCGCAGTGCGACAGGTCGTGCATGAAGTGAACAGCAACCTGCCCGTGACCGAACTCAGCAGTCAAACGATGCGGTCGCAGGCGACGCTCGGGCAGGAACGGATGTACGCGCGGGTGCTGACTTTCTTCGGCGCCGCCGCGTTGCTGCTGGCGGCGATCGGACTCTTCGGCGTTCTGGCGTATTCAGTCGCCCAACGGACGAACGAGATCGGCATTCGCATGGCCCTCGGCGCCCGCACGGCGAACGTTCTGCGCTTGATTGTCTGGCAGGGAATGCGACTCGTGTCGTTGGGCCTGATCGTCGGCGGGTTGGCCATCTATGCATTGAAGCGCCTGTTTGCCAGTGAGGCTTTTGCTGAGTACGCCTGGCGCCGTCAAGCGACCGGGTTGCTTTATGGAGTGACCGGAACCGATCCGGCCGTACTCGGGGCGATTGTCGGTTTGCTTTCGATAGTTGCCTTGGTTGCCTGCTGGTTACCTGCGCGACGCGCGTCGAAAGTCGATCCGCTGGCGGCGCTTAGATACGAATGAACAAGGGGAATTAAGCATGACAGGGCTATTTCAGGATCTTCGTTTGGCAGTGCGCATGTTGCGCAAGACTCCCGGCTTTACTCTGGCGGCGATCATTTCGCTCGCGTTGGGCATCGGCGCGAACACGGCCATCTTTCAATTACTGGACGCCGTGCGTCTGAAGACACTGCCGGTAAGAGCGCCTCAGCAACTGGCGCAGATAGGCCTGACCAGTCCCGACAGCCGGCGCGGCAGCTACAGCGACAAATACAACTCGCTGACGAATCCGCTCTGGGAACAATTGCGAGATCGGCAGCAGGCCTTCGCCGGCATCTTCGCGTGGAGTCCCGGTAACATCAATTTGGCCGAGGGCGGTGAGGCCCGCAACGGCAGGGTCCTCTGGGTGAGTGGAGACTTCTTCAACGTACTCGGAGTCAATCCGCTTCTGGGCCGGGTCCTGAATCCGGGCGATGACGTGCGCGGCTGTAGCGCACCGGGAATCGTAATCAGTCATGGTTTTTGGCAGAAAGAATTCGGCGGCGCTTCGGATGTGGTGGGACGCAAGCTGGCTTTCGCAAATCGCTCGTTTGAGATCGTCGGGGTGACGCCGCCGGAATTCTTCGGCCTCGAAGTCGGAAAGTCTTTCGATCTGGCGTTGCCGATTTGTGCCGAAGCGGTCGTGCGCGGCAAGCACAGCCGGCTCGATTCCGGCACCAATTGGTGGTTGATGGTGACCGGACGACTGAAGCCGGGCGAATCTATCGCGCAGGCTGATGCACAGCTGCAGTCGATGTCGCCCGCGCTATTTCACTCGTCGCTACCGGCTAACTATCCGGAAGTCAGCGTCAACGATTACCTGAATGAACGATTGCGCGCAGCACCCGCGTCCGGCGGATATTCGTTGTTGCGTGAAGACTATGAGCGGCCGTTGTGGCTGCTGCTGGCAATTGCCGGTTTGGTTTTGCTCATTGCATGCGCGAACCTGGCAAACCTTTTACTCGCGCGCGGCAGCATGCGCGAACGTGAGATGGCCGTGCGTCAGGCGGTCGGCGCATCGCGAGTGCGCGTCATTCGCCAGCTGTTAACTGAGAGCCTTTTGCTCGCCGGCGTCGGCACCTTTGCCGGAGTCTTGCTGGCCCAGGCACTCAGTAGGTTTCTCGTCACTTTCATCAGCACTTCGGGAGAGGCGATCGTTCTTGACCTGGGTTTGGACTGGCGCTTGATTGCTTTCGCCGCATCGATCGCCGCCGTGACCTGCGTTCTGTTCGGACTGACACCGGCGTTGCGCGCAACTCGTGTGGCGCCGTCTGCGGCGATGAGAGCGAGTGGCCGCGGCTTAACCGCCAGTCGCGAGCGATTCAGTTTGCGGCGAGCATTGGTAGTCGTTCAGGTCGCCCTGTCGCTGGTGCTGGTCGCATGCGCGCTGCTGTTCACGCGGAGTCTGACCAAGCTTGCCAATGTCGACGCCGGGTTCCAGGCGGACGGCATCACCATCGCGCGCGCGGGATTTGGCCCGTTGAACTTACCGCCTGAGCAACGCGCAGCCTACCGCTCACAACTCCTGGATCGGCTCAAGACAATCCCCGGGGTTGATGCGGCCGCCGACACCAGCGTCGTGCCGATTAGCGGTGCGGCGTTGAACAATAACGTCTGGAATGAAAACCGCGATCGAAAAGTGAATTCCTCTTTCTCGTGGGTGAGCCCTTCCTACTTTGCCACTCTGCGGACACCGCTGTTGGCGGGTCGCGACTTTGACAACACCGACACGAAAACTTCGGTCAAGGTCGCCGTCGTAAATCAAAAACTCGCGAATGAACTTTTCCCGGGCGGCAATCCGATCGGGCAACGATTCCTGGTGGAAAAGACGCCCTTCCAACCTGAGACGACTTACCAGATCGTCGGGTTGGTCAAGGACACAAAGTACGAAACTCTGCGCGAGAACTTGGGCGCGATCGCATTCATGCCGACCGCGCAGGAAATGGATCCGATCGCCGCCGGTCAATTCTTGATCCGTTCGCATCTCCCCGAAAGCCAGGTCACGAACTCAGTCCGCACGGCGCTCATGGAGGCCAGTCCGAAGATCACGATTAGCTTTCAGAATTTTCAAACGATGGTCGGCGAGTCGCTCCTTCGCGATCGACTGATGGCCACGCTTTCCGGCTTCTTCGGGATACTCGCGTTGACGCTGGCGAGCGTCGGCCTGTACGGCATTCTTTCGTACGGCGTCGCCAGCCGCCGCAACGAGATCGGCATTCGCATGGCGCTCGGCGCGCAGACGCATGACGTGCTGGCAATGATTATGCGCGAGGGTGTGCTGCTGGCCTTTATAGGCATTGCGGCCGGCCTGGTGATTGTCTTCGGCGTGACCCGGTTTGCGCGAGCGATGCTCTTCGAACTGAGTCCCACAGATCCGGTTTCAGTCATAGGCGCAGTCGCGTTCCTGTTTGCCGTGGCAATTCTCGCGGGATTGATCCCGGCACGACGCGCGACGAAAGTTGATCCGCTGGTGGCCCTGCGGTACGAGTAGCTAACTGAGGAGCAGCCAGACGTGATCGAGAGCGAGCGTTAAGAGGTTGTTATGGGAATACTCTTCAAGGATCTGCGATATGGCATTCGAAGTCTGGCGAAGAATCCAGCCTTCACTGCGATTGCCTTGATTACGCTCGCCCTGGGTATCGGAGCTAATACCGCGATCTTTAGTGTGGTCAATGCGGTGTTGCTCCGTCCGTTGCCCTATGACGATCCCGCACGCATTGTTTGGGTGTGGGACACTCAACCACAGCTTGCCACCACGCCGACCTCGCTTCCGGACTTTCTGGGTTGGAAAGAGCAGAACCGATCATTCGACCGCCTCGCGGCTTTTCAAGGCGGAAGTATGTTCGTCGATACCGGCGACGGCACCACGGATACGCGCGTTGGGCTGGTGACGCCGGATCTGTTCTCGGTCTTTCACGTGAGCCCAATCCTGGGCCGCACCTTCACCGATGAAGAAACACTGCCGGGACGATTTCGCGTGGCAGTGTTAAGTCACTCAATGTGGCAAAGCCGTTTTGGATCGGACCCGAATATCTCTGGCCG
>DATANL010000574.1:0-8361 GCA_036266295.1 Pyrinomonadaceae bacterium
GTCCCTGGAAAATCGGATAAGTCAGGCTGTTCAGCGTTATCGTTGGATTGATCGGACCATTCAGCGTGGCCGCGCCGTCAGCGTTGTCGATGCGATAGAGACCGACGCCAAAGAAGCAATCAGCGCAGGAATTGAATTCGCCGGTGCCGACGTAGAGAGTTGTCGGACTGGAAGGCGCCAACGCCAGGGCGCCAATCGCCATTGTCTGCGCATTATCAAAAATCGAAGTCCACGTCGTGCCGCCGTCGAGTGAACGCCACACGCCGCCCTGCGCCGTACCCAGATAAACCTTGTTCGCATTCGATGGATCGACTGCGATGGCCGTCACGCGACCGCTGGTCGGACCGCTATTAGTGCCGACGCCGTTGGGCAGGGTCAGCGGACCAATCGGCGTCCAGGCACCGCCCGCGGCCGGCGTAATGTCGCTGTTGATAATTGATTCGAGCCGGCTGTTCTTTTCCTGCCGGTCCATCTGTTCGATGGCGCGGCCGCGCATGGTCGGATCGAAGTAATGCCCGGGTTCGATGCCGCGCTTGCGGGCAACGTACTCGTCACGGGCCTCGAGATATGCTTCGCGATTGATGCGCGACCCGAACTTGCCGAGGTCGGCATCCGGCTCATTCTCGTCTTCATCGGCAAAGACACTGCCCGGCCGTGGCTCCTCCGCCTTTTGCTCGCGCTGGTTCGGGTTGTTGGCTGCCGACGATCCAAAACTCCAGACCATCATAAGCAGGAGCAGAATCGTAATCACGATTGTCGCTAGGGTTTTGCGTTTCATTTATGAACTTCCGTGCGGTTAGGTCGAGGCGGTGTTTAGATGAAGGAAAGACGAAAACGGTTGTTGTTGCAATCCAGCAAAAATGACGGGTTAACTTTAGTATCCGAGGATGACGTTGTCAACGAGGTGATCGAGACCCCACGATGAAATATAATGCGCGCACCTCGCAAGGTCTCCCGCTATGCATGCGGCCAATTTCTGTGTCGAATGTGGCGAACGACTCGCGCGCAAGGGTTGGCGTGCGCGGCTCCGCGGCAATCTGTGCGATCCCTGCGCGCAGCGATTCGGCACGTTCGCATCTGCCCGGTCAATAATAGTAATCGCGCTGATAGCTGCTTTCGCATTCGCCACCGGCAGATACATGCGACCCTCGCCGCCGCCGCTCGTGATTCAACGCGCCGCGAATTCACCGCTGTCCGATTTGCCGGTGAATCCGAACGACACTCGCCCGGCGAAGCAGCCGAGCGCATCCAGCGCCAATACCGGCCTGAACGCTACCACCGACGACGCGGTTTATATCTGCGGCGCGCGCACGCAGAAAGGCACGCCCTGTCGCCGGCGCGTGCACGCCGCTGGAGAACGGTGTTTTCAGCACAAGGGAATGGCGGCGATGGTGCCGCTTGAGAAGTTGAGAGTTACGCCCTGAGACAGGGTGCGTCGAATAATCATTGAGAAGATTGTCCGGACGTCTTGTTCAATTATTGAACAAGAACTCAGGTGTGATTATGAGAGTCCGTCAGTAATCGTAGTTACAGTTCTCAACATACATAAGATCGATCGAGTAATCGTTGAGATAGCCGCCGCAGTAGGTGGTAAACACAGCATAAGTATATCTACAGTTGCCGCCGCCGGAATCGTCGTAAATCTCCAGCGTATCGAAGTAGCTCTGACAACCACCGTTACCACCGTTGTTATTGATGACTGGCGTTGGAGTGGGCACGTCAACCTGATGTGAAGGAGCGCCTGACGTGTCCGTACAACCGTTTGGGTTTGCCGCTTGCTGGTTCACCCGGTCAACATCTTTTGGTTGGATCGTGTTGGTCTCGCACTCGGTACATCCGTTTTTCGCCTGATTCATGATGCTTACGCAATTCGGATCGTACACATCGCTTAATCCGATCCCATGGGCCATCTCATGCGCCACGGCACAGGCAATCCGCTCCTGGCTCCAATTTGCGGCTTCAGGAGGCAAGATGATTTCGCGGACTGATACTTTGTTGGCGTCCCATGCCAATGCTGAACAAGCATAAGATTTCACAGGCTGATAAATACTATTCCCGAGGTTGGGATTGCCTTTGCGAATTAGAATGTCGGTCGCATGATTTGCCTGGGTCGGGTCCTGGCTCAAGCGGAAATAATAGGGTGTTGAAACGTCATTCCAGAGCTTTATCGCATTCGGCCCCGTACAGCCCTCACAGCCATTTACACCATTCCAAATGTTGCTATTGGTGGTAGCCCCCCAACTCGGATCGATCGTGACGTTGATGTTGCGTCGTCCGTTTGTTGCGCCATTAACGCCGGGGAACGGGGGTTGATATTTGTAGCACTTGTTACACGGGTTCTGGGCCGCCACGTTGCAGCCAAAGCCTCCAACGAGCACAGCGAGAATCAATGTAAGAGCGCGCTTGAATAACATGAGTCAACCAGATCACTGACAGGTACAACTATCGTAATCCCACGTCCCGCCGTTGTTTTCGCAACGGCTAATAAGAATCTGGGACGGGTGACAAGAACCGGCCGGGGTTGGAGTTGGCGTCCCAGACGATCCGAGACCTAAACCGGCCCTCAGTTGAGCGAGAGAATTGCCATAAGTACTGGCTAAATCCGAGGAGACCTGACTTGTTTCCGGCAGCACAGGTACGATGGTTCCGTTGACATCGATCATGAAAGCGCCGACGGGCCCGACTGTGACTATCGCTACCTGCTTGTTCGGATCGAGACTCACAAACAACAAATACTTTTGAGTAAGAATAAAGCCAGGAAATCCATTCTCTTCAGTGCTGATGGAGACGCCGTCGACGTTGAGAGTTCCTGACGCTCTGGGAATTGCCAGTTCATTAGAGGCGAGACTTCCAAACGGGTGGTCAGGCAACGGTTGGCATTCTGCGCACAAGGGTCGCAGCGTTAGTTGTTCCAAAACCCGAAACTTGTACCAGGTACCAACGCTGCCGTCATTCTCTCCAACTATCTGGTCGATAGGCTGCGCAAGAATCAGTGAATAATTTGCCAGCCCATCATTCAAGTCACTAACCCGTTGATACTCTGGTGCAATCACCTGACGTATCTCGGTCTCTCCATTAGCAAGAGCTTGTTGAGCACGCCAGCGTAAGGAATATGGCGCTGGCGGATCTTCCTGAGAACGTGCGCCTTTTCGCGTTGCCAGGATGCTAAGAGCAACGGCCCCCAACACACCCAACACAATCAGGAGTTTTAGTTCAGTCCTCATACGATTAATGACGCACAATCAGGTTTCGCTTGTCGCGGGTCATGTCTATCTCATACTCATTATGTTGAAAGGCCCCGCGAACCGGCTCACCCCGGGTGATTGTTACCGGCTCAATCACGCGAGTACCAGCAGGGCTCTTGAGCACGGTTTTGATAACATCATCGTTTAATTCAGGCGCCAGAAATGTCTCCGCATAGTTGTCGCCGGTCCCGCTACGCAGAACGTTTGTGCGAATTCCCCCAACGATCTCGCTCCGGACATAGTTTCGATTAGTTAATGACTGAGGAGTGCTGGCGGGATTGTACGGCGACTCGAAGTACATCTTTTTCTGCTTATTATCGACGGTAAAAATTCCGTGGCCGACGCGCGCGTACTGCTCTAAGGCAAGTCCGCTGCGGAATGACTTTACAGAGCGCCAATTCCCATGCGCAGAAACATATTTGACTTCGCTAAATGCTTCGTGACCAATTCCCCTCTGGTCATAATCGGTTGCCTTCAGCACTATGGTATAGGGTACGAGCTTGTCCCGCTTGTTAAATCCAAAGCTGACCCAGCAGAGCGCGGCGGCGCCGATTAAGCCAAGCGATATGATGATTACGGTGCGCTTCATTTGGTGGTGCGACAGTCAGCCGGCGCGACTAGCCAGGGTTGGCGCACCATACTCCGCAATTACCGGGGTGTCAACGTTTCTTCATGGCGAGTCGTGGCCCGCGAAAGTATTCCCGTTTAAAGCTCGTTCGTTACTTTCGGCACAGAGGGAATCGCGGCGAGGGTGCGCTTGAGAAGTTGACAGTTTACGCCTTAGAAGCAAACGGACACGTCGCCGCGTCATGCTTCGAACTCAAATACGTCCGCGCTTCCCATAACTCGGGAAAGAATTTCTTGTCGAGCGTCGTCTGCAAGTACCCGATACCTTCCGAGCCGCCCGTGCCCTTCTTCGCGCCCACCATGCGTTCGACCATCTTGATGTGGTGCGAGCGCCAGAGCGAAAAGTATTCGTCGTGCTCGAGCAAAGCTTCGGATAATTGATATTCCCGGTAAAACTTTTCCGGGTGCGTCATGACTTCGACCATGGCGCGCTGGCGCTTGCCGTAATTTGAGCGGCGCTCTTTGGCGTCGCGGGGCGAATCGACGGCGGGCGTGTCAAAGCCGCGACGCCGCAACAATGCGTAGAAGACTTCCAACAGCGACGGCGCGTTCATGCGCGCCGCGAGTCGCGCGTGGGCAAACTCGTCGCCGGCGAACTCGCGCAGGATGTCCTCGTTCTTCAGTCCGGACGAAAATTCAATCTCGCGAAATTGCATCGATTGAAAACCACTGGCCGGATTCAACTCATCGCGGAAACCGAGAAACCGGAGCGGCGACATTGTCTCGAGAATATGAATCTGGGCCACCAGCAGTTTTTCGATCTCGACGATACGTCGCAACGCCTGCGTGGCTTCGAGATCGCGATCGTCTCTCATCGCGGCGGTCGCGGCGTCAATCTCATGCAGAATTTGTTTGAACCAAAGTTCGTACGCCTGATGGACCGTGATGAAGAGCAGTTCGTCGTGCTGGGCCGGCGACGAGAGGCAAGTCTGTAGATCGATCAGCTCCGCCACGCGGAGATATTTGTTGTAAGACAGTGGAGCGTCTTTGCCGTAATCTTTGGACATTTGCAGTGCGGCGGCAATCAGAAAGCTGCGCCGACTTTTTCAACGGATTCGTAAGCGCTTGTGTCGCGAATCTTTTTCATCTCCGCAACGATCAGTTCCAACTCTTCGTCTTTCGTGTAGAAATGCGGCGAGATGCGCACGCCGGCGCCGGGCCGATAGTCGACGATAAAATCGCGGCGCACCAACTCCTTCGTCAGCGCCGCTGCATTGTCATCCCAAATCGTGATGGTGCCGCCGCGCCGATTTGGATCCTGCGGGCTGGTCACGCGAAAGCCGGCTTCTTCAGCCAGCGAGATTAAGTATTGAGTCTGTCGCACGCTCTTTTCGCGAATCGCGTCGACGCCGATGGCATTGATGATTTTGTATCCTGACTCGGCCGCATACAAAGCGGGAATCGCCGGCGAGCCATGCAGGAACCGTGTCACGTTCGGCGCGTAATGCATTTCAATTTCAAACGCGAACGGATGTTCATGGGCCATCCAACCGGTCGTCTTCGGCTCGAGCTTGTCGATCAAATCGGGCCGCACGTACAGATATCCCGCGCCCGGTCCACCGCACAGCCACTTGACCGAACCGCCGGTCGCAAAATCCACGTTCAAATCTTTCACACTGAACGGCACCGTGCCGGCCGATTGATAAGTATCGAGGACGACCAGGGCGCCCACTTCGTGCGCGCGTTCGATGATGGCGCGGGCGTCCTGCAGGTACGCGCTCTTGAACAACACATGCGAAATCGGAACCAGCAGAGTTTCTTCGTCGATTGCCGCCAGCATTCGCTCGGTCGGAATCGTGATGCCATCGTCGGACTTCACGGTTTCAATCCGCAGGTCGTGCGCGCGCGCATGAGCCTCAAAGACGTACATCACCGAAGGAAAATTCAATTCTTCGCAGACAATCTTTCGGCGCTTGGAATTCGCGGGCAACGGCAGCAGACATGACAGAATGAGCGACTGGCAGATCGAGACGTTCTGATGCATCACGACGGTGTTTGCGTCAGCGCCGATAATTTGCGCGATCTCGTTGCCCACCGTCACCGGCTTGTCCCACCAGCCTTCGGCCCACGCACGCACGCCGCGCGTCGCCCAAACGTCGGCATACTCGTGCAAGCGATCGTAAGTCGCGCGCGGCATCGCGCCGAGACTGTGCGAGATCAAGTAGACGGCTTTTTCGAGAATCGGAAATTCAGCACGGTATTTGAGAAGCTCGTCGGTCATGGAAACTTGAACGATAATTTATCACGCTGGCGTCAGAATCCCGACGTGTCGGGATAGCGACCGGATCAAGGTGCGTCCGCGAGGCCCGAGCGTCCGTCCTTTTTTCGGAACTGACATAGTCGACTCAGCACAGCTCTTACTCGAATCACGAACCACGAACGCCGAAGGCGTTCATAAATTCCAGCCCGGGGTTGCGCGCATCAAGCGCGCTACCCTGGGAAACGGTGATGTCGTTCGTCCGAACCCTGAAAGGGTTTTTGAGTTAGTGATTGATTCCCGCAGTTTCGCGCCAGTGGCTTGAGAACTCTTTCAGAGTTCAGAAATTCATTCTCGAAATTTCCCAGGGCGTTGCCCTGGGCTGTAATTCGCGAACGCCTTCAGCGTCCCAGTTGCGCACTCGCTGAGTCAAGTATGTTATGGCCTTTTTTTCTGTCCACGATCATTCTTGATCCAATCGCTACCGCTCGCGGTTCTGACACTGCTAAAGTCTCTGCTTCATGTGGAAGTTCGCCGATCCAATCAAGCACGCGATTCCCGAGACGCGATGGCCGACCATGGCGGAAGCTTCCAGCTCGCTGCTGTATCAACCAATAAACATCGGCGCGTTGACGCTAACGAGCCGCACCTGGGTCCCCGCGATGGTCCCCTGGCGCGCTACCGAAGACGGATTCGTTACTCAGGATAATCTCGACTGGTATCGCCGGTTCGCCGCCGGCCGGCCCGCGGCTTTGGTAGTTGAGGCGACCGGCATACGAGATATCCCCAGCGGCCCGCTGTTGCGCATCGGTCACGATCGATTCATCCCCGGATTGAAGCGGCTCGTCGAAACCGTCCGTGAAGCGAGCGACGGCCAAACGAAACTCTTCATTCAGATCATCGATTTTCTCGCCGTCAAGCGCCGTCCCGATCCCCAAAAATATTTTCAGCGGTTCCTCGAGATCACCACTCAGCATCGCGAGCGTCTGTCCGAAGTCACCGGCTATTCGAATTGGATTGATGCCGACGAAGCAAACGCGCGCGAGTTCTTACAATGCGCCGAGGATGATGTTCTCGAGCATGTTCTAAACGAACGCGAACTCGAAGCGCTACGGTTCGGTTATCGGGAACGCGTCACGGACACGCATCTGCCACACATCAAAGATTTGCCGCAGGTGCTGCCGAAGATTTTTGCCGACGCATCAGCACGCGCACGCGCGGCAGGTTTCGATGGAGTCGAACTGCATTACGCACATGCGTACACGATGGCCGGGTTCCTCAGCGCGCTGAATGATCGCGACGATGGTTACGGCGGGTCGCGCGAGAATCGCGCGCGTTTGCCTTTGGAGGTTTATCGCGCGGTGCGTGAGCGCGCCGGCGCCGATTACCTCGTCGGGGTCCGCTTTCTTGGTGATGAAGTGATCGCCGGCGGCAATCGCATCGATGACGCGACTTACTTCGCGATTGAATTTGCGCGGGCCGGTTTCGATTACTTATCAATTTCAAAAGGCGGCAAGTTCGAGGACGCGGAACAACCGAAGGTCGGCCAGGCCGTCTATCCTTACACCGGTCAGAGCGGTTACGAATGCATGCCGACCACTTTGTCGGATGAACGCGGCCCGTTTGGCCGCAGCGTAACGTTGGTCAAACAAATCAAACGCGCGGTGAATACGGCGGGATTCAGCACACCGATTGTCGCCACGGGAGGCATCACGACGTTCGAGCAAGCGGAAGCGATTTTGCGAAACGGCGACGCCGACATTATCGGCATGGCCCGTCAGGCACTCGCAGATCCCGATTGGTTTCGCAAAGTGAAAGCCGGCCGCGGTGAAGACGTGCGCCGCTGCACCTATACGAACTATTGTGAAGCGCTCGATCAAGCGCATCGCCAGGTGACCTGCAAACTTTGGGACCGGAAAGAACTCGATGAGCCGGGGATCACGCTGGCCGCTGATGGGCGCCGCCGGTTGCTGCCGCCGGAATGGATTTATCCGCAGATTACGCTGAAAAAGAGTTAAGCCACGGGTGCAGATTGAGTTTTTCGCCCTGCAGTTCGAGGCGAAACGCGTGCGCGTCGTCGCGTACGTCAGAACGGCGCAGTCTTACGCAAGACGGGAGACAGGATGCATCGCGATGCAGAAACCCGACCGTAAGGGAGGGTGCAAATCGCAGGTTCGTGCACCCTCCCTGACGGGTCGGGTTTCCGACTGAGGAGGAATCTCATAATGCCTGATAGATCTAACTTCAACAAAGTCTTCGAAGAATTAAAATCGATCTTCAAGCCGTACTCTA
>DATANL010000575.1:0-3858 GCA_036266295.1 Pyrinomonadaceae bacterium
AGATGCGCCCACTGCGGCATTACCCAATCAAGGCTTTGCAGATTTCGCTCGAGCGAAGAAAAGCTCGACTCGTCCCAGTCGATGTAGAAACCGACAGTCAACTGCTTGTCGCCAAAGCTGGCCGGCTTTGGCAGTTGGGCGGAGTCCGGCGGCGGCGCAATCGCCATTAATTCCGGCCGGCGGCCGGGCACGACGCGGGTCTTCGCCAACTCTTTTTGTAATTCCTGTTGAGCTTTGTTGGCCTTGGCTTCGCGGGGATTTGGAACTTCGGCTCGCGGTTGCGGCTTGATGTCCGACGCGCGGGGCAGATTCTGCAAGGGACGCAGAGTCGGCGTGGGCAGGAAGGGATTCGCCAGAACACTGGCAATGAAAATGGCCGCGACGACGGTCGCCAAAATGCCGACCGCTAAATAGGTGCGTCGCACATGCCGCCAGCGGCGGCCGCGCGGATCATAAAAGACAGGAGAGCCTGACGGAACTTTTTGAGGCACTTAAAATTTCAGCAACAGGGAAGATTCTTGTCGCGGACACCCTTTGATGTCTATAAACGGGCGCGGGTTGATAGTCAAGTGAGAAGAAGAATTATCCGCAGACGTGCTCAAGAGAAAAGCCGCCCGCGAACCCGCGAGCGGCTTTCCGGTGTACTGTTGGGATTGACCCGCGGCTGTGACCTTCGGAAAGAAGGTGTCACAGTGACTTATTCAGGCAAACAATCCTAACAATCTGGATTATCGATGCCTGAGTTAGGTCTCAGCCACCTCACTGTGATTAGAACTCATAAAAATTTTGGATCACCTCCTTTCCAGTGTTGAAGGTGATAATAAAACTGAAGCGCGATCTCGTCAATCAGAATTTTTTCAGCGGAGTCTAGTCGACGTAGTAGCATCCCGCGTACGACTCGCGATCGTCATAAGTCCACGACTCGCCACCATCGTACGAGATGAAATGCACCCAAACATAGTCAACGCATTCTCGCTTGTATGCAATTGGAGGAGGATTGCCACCGCCGCTGCCACCACTATCGCCACCGCCAGTGTCGCCTCCCCTGTCGTTTGGTACGCAGTTACAAACCCCGTTGTCCAGATGGGTGCCTTCCGGACAGTCAGAGCTTGCTAAGCGAGCATATGCAGCAATCACTTCCATTGTTTACTGAGACCCCGGGGCAGCCGCCGACGCCTCTAGAGCCACCAAGCGCCGGATGATTCGCAGGTATCCGTGAATGGGAAGTCCTAACGAGTCGGGGTAAGTACAGGAGCAAGACCACTGGGGCTCTGCACCAGGAAGAATGGGGGAACCGCAAGTGCAATCATCGTTTGGTTTCGTTGCTGGATTACAAGTCGGGGAGGGCGATGGGCTCGGAGTTGGGGTGGGCGATGGCGGGGTGTAACCGGACAATATGGGGCCTCATAAATCTCGTCGCTATGGCACCAATCTTCGCCATGGCCATTACAATCCCACCAAAAATCTCGCACATCCCTACACTTCGCCCACGAAACAGTAGTCGCCCCCTCGCTATCACACATTCTGCGGAGGTATTGATCGTAACAGTAATGCCTGGGTTCTAGAATCAATTATGTATTTGCCGCAACTGCCACATCCGTCTTGTGGGACACGGGATGTCGGTGGTGCTCTAATCTTACCAACATGATTTTTCTTGCTGTCGCCGCTCGGCTTCTTAACATGTCGGTAGTCGGTTGGGTCCCCGACTTCAAAACCGGTACGATCACCGAAACTAATCAGGTTAAAGCGGAGCTCCATGTGCTTAAACAGTTCGGGTGATCTCTCGTGTCTGATTGCCAGCCCTTTTTTGTACTTGTCTTCGATCGTGAACACGTAGATATCGCCAGGATTAAGGTGGGCGTCTTGCGGATCGCCGTCGACTGTAATATCGAGATACTTTCGCTCTCCATATCTGAGTATGATCCCCGAGACACCGTTACCTGGGACCTTGTCCTTTTCGTCAAGAAATTCAAGGTAAACCAATATTGAGTAGATTGGCTTAGAGCCGACGTTTTTGACTTCTATTTGCAAATCCGAATGCCAGGTCTCGCTGTCCAGGTTCCGAATTGCCTGGACCTTCAAGGGCATATCCTTGAATTCACGGATCCTGATGTTCTTTTTTTCCTGGCCGTGTGCTTTTCTCCGCAACTCTGCGACTTCCCCCGCCGAAGCTGGTTGCTTGCTTCGATCTTTTCGTCGCATGATTTGTCGCGTGATGGGCCCCGGTGGAGGAGATGCGGTGGGTTTCACGGTGACACCCAGGGCGATAACAATGGCAAGGACGACGCCGAGAGCGAAAACAAATCTGGCAATTTGGGCTCGTGGCATATGCAACCTCCTTAAATTGCCGGGACGTATATATGATTCGGTCAGGTCGAGTCGAGATTTTCTGGGAGCAGAAGAGTTATCGCAACCAGAGATCGCCTTTGCGCTGGTTCTGCGGAGAAGCTGCGATTGCTTTTTTTCGTTGAACTAACTGGCCAACGTGCCACTCGCGTACACGCGCCACGGATGCTCAACCCCGAACCAGTACGCCAACTCGCGATAATCCGACACGTCATGAATTACAAAGTCCGCGCGCTTCCCTTTCTCGAGCGATCCTATTTCATCGCCGCGGCCGAGCGAGTACGCCGCATTGATCGTCGCGGCGGTGATCGCTTCGGCCGGTGACATCTTCATCTGCGTGCATGCCAGCGAAAGGATCATCGGCATCGAGGGCACCGGCGACGAACCGGGATTGAAATCGGTGGCTAAGACGACGGCGAGGCCGGCATCGATCATCTGCCGCGCGGCGGGATAATCATGCGACCCGAGCGCGTAGACCGATCCCGGCAGCAACACGGGCTGCACCTTTGACGCTTTGAGCGCCGCAATGCCGGTGGCGTCAGTGTGCTCGAGATGATCTGCCGTGGCCGCATTCAATTCCGCCGCCAGCTTTGCGCCGCCCGAGAGTGAAAGCTGATCGGCATGCACCCGCAAACCCAATCCGTGGCAGCGCGCCGCCGAAAGAATTTCCCAGGCCTCATCGGTCGTGAAAACGTCTGCTTCACAAAATACGTCGCAGTATTCGGCGAGCTGCTCTTCGGCGACTCGCGGCAACATCTCGTTGACGATCAGGCTGACGTAAAGATGCCGGCGCGATCTGTATTCAGTGGGTATGTCGTGAGCGCCAAGAAAGGTCGGCACATAACTGAGCGGCGTTTCATCATGCAACTGCTTGATCGCGCGCAGAATTTTTAGTTCGTCTTCAATCGTGAGGCCGTAACCGGACTTGGCTTCAACCGTGGTGGTGCCGTTGCGCAGAAACCAATCCGCATAACGCTTGCCGGCTTTGACCAAATCGGCTTGCGACGCGTTGCGCGTCGAACGCACGGTCGAGCGAATGCCGCCGCCGCGCGCGGCAATTTCACGATAAGTCGCGCCGCTGGCTCTCTGTTCAAATTCATTCGCGCGCATGCCGGCAAAGACCGGATGCGTGTGTGCATCAACGAAGCCCGGCAGGACGACGCGGTGGCCTGCATCGATTACTTCACAGCCGGTGTCGATGAGACTTTCGATTTCACGCCGGCGGCCTACGGCTTCGATGTACTCGCCGCGCACCAGCATCGCGCCGTCTTCGATAATCGCGAGCTGCCGCAGGTCGCCGCCGGTACGTGGACGCTTCGCGCCCGCGAGCGTTACCAGTTGCGAACAATTGACGACTGCCAGGGTTTCAGGCACGAGGACAACCTAGGATTCCTTGTAGATAGATGCGCCGGCGAGTATTCCCAGCGGATACTCGATCAAGCCCCACGCCAGGATCATGAGAATGAGCCTGGGCGGCACATTTATCAAAAGCATGTTGATGGTGCCGCTGTA
>DATANL010000576.1:0-4168 GCA_036266295.1 Pyrinomonadaceae bacterium
TGAAACTCGCGCGTATGGAAGGCGAGAAGCAGGCCGAGCAGGCACGCGTCGCCGCCGATAAGAAGGCCGCGGATCTGAAGGCCGCCACGGAAACTCTCAAAGCGAGCCTTTCCCGATTCCTGACGGTCCGCGAGACCAATCGCGGTATGACCCTGGTGCTTTCGGAATCGTTGTGGGTCAATCCGCGATCTTCCAAGTTAGCGCCGGCATCGCTGGCCAAACTCGATCAGATCGGCGCGCTGTTGGCAAACAATCCTGATTACCAAATCACGATCGAATCGTACACCGACAAGCAGGGCGATGCGGGAACGCTGGAACAGCTCACGCAAGATCGCGCGCGCGTCTTGTCCGAGCGTTTGGCGGCCGCCGGCGTCGATGTCACGAGAATTCAAGCGAACGGGAGGGGCGCGGAAAATCCGTTAGCGCCCAACACGACCCTTGCCAGCAGAGTCAAGAATCGGCGGACCGAAATCACATTAACGAACGGCGTCCAGTAGAGTCGTTACTAAAATTACTGACCATAGTCGTAACTGATCAATTGCCGTCGCTTTCGTCATCTTCATGGCGCAGGAGTGACGCATGAGCCTGCTCGAAGCCCTCCAACTAATCGGCTACAGCTTAGGCGCCGTGCTGCCAATCTGGATGGGATATCTCCTATTCCGGAAGCGGCTCGGTGTCGTTCCAATCCAACATCTGCTGTTGGCGCTGGGCGTGTGTATGGCCGGCTGGCATGGTGGCAATTTGGTGGTCACCTTGCGCAGCCTGTTCGGAGTGGACCATGCGCGCTGGGATTTTGGGCTGCGACTGGCGAACACGATCGCGGTGATCAGTATTACCTTCTGCTATTCGCTGCTGCTGCATGTTCATATTCATCTCTGGGCCAGCTCGCATGGACGACCGTTAACTCGCGTCGAACGCATTCGGATCTATCTTTCGTACATTCCGTGTCTGTTCCTCGCGCTGGTGCTGCCGCACATTTGGACGGGACCGTATCAGCCGATGATCGCGAAGACATCCGAGTTCGTGTTTCCGTTTGCGCTGTGGATTACCTACTGTCTGGGCGTCATCTCGATTACGGAACTGCTGGTTGCGCGACGCGCGCAGTCGGAAAGCGAGCGGCGCATTCTGCAAACGCTGGCTGCTTCGTTCACGGTAATCGCGTGCCTGATCCTGGCGTCGTTAGGTCTCGGTCTGGGGCGGGGGACGATCGCGGGGCAGTACTTGCAGACGGTTGCGAATCTGGGATCGCTGCTGCCGTCGGCGCTGCTTACTTATTACATCTATCGCTACCGCTATCTCGAACTGATTATCAAAGAGAGTTTGATCGTCGCGGCATTTGCGGCAGTCGTACTCGCGGTTTATCTCTATGGAATCCGGCGCATCGCGGATTGGACAAATGCGAGATATGGTCTGCGCGCCGGTGTGATCGAAGCGATTCTGATTCTCGCCTTGACGTTGCTGGCGGCGCCTTTGCGCGGTTGGTTGGAGCGCAGCTTTCGCTCGCTCTTTCAACGCGAGACGGCGTTGTATCGCGACGTGGTCGCGCGCGTCAGCGGCTCGGTCGGTCAGTATCGTTCGCTCGGTGACTTGCTCAACGCGATCGAGTCGCAAACCGCTAATGCCTTGTCGCTGGGACGCGTAAAGATCGGGTTATCAGGTTCAGACAAATCGAATTTGATCGGGTCCGATACGCTGCTGCGAAGTTCGCAAACCAACACGACTTTGGAAGACGACCCGGAGTTGCGCGCGCTGGGATATTCCCTCGCGTATCCGTTGGCGCGCGAAAACCAGAATCTTGGGTGGCTGATGATCGACGCGCCGGCAAATGCGCTAACGCCGGACGTGCGGGCGGTTTTGGAAGTACTCGCCGGCCAGATCGCGGTGGCGATCGAAGACTATCGATTGGTCGAGGAAAACATTCGGCTGGAACGAAAGCTGGCGGAAGGAGAGCGGCTCGCGGCGCTGGGCCAAATGGCGGCGACCGTGGCCCACGAAGTCAAGAATCCTTTATCGGCGATCAAATCAATCGCGCAGGTGATGAAGGAAGATGACGCACTGAGCGAACAGCACGCGCGTGACCTCACTCTGATCGTCGGTGAAACTGATCGACTCAGCAAAAGCGTTACGCAACTACTGAGTTTCGCCCGGAACCAACCGCCCGCAGCCGCTCCGGCGGACGCGGCCGAGCTGGCCCGCAATGTCGCCGCGCTCTTTCGCGCCGATGCCGACGAACGCAACATCTCGCTGGAATGTCACGTGGCCGCCACCGGGGAGCTCAACGGCGTTCAGACAGCCGCGGTGCGCGACGCTCTTTCAAATTTAGTTTTGAATGCGCTGCAGGCGACACCTGTGCGCGGCGAGGTGCGAATCGAATCCGCTTTGGCGGACCAGGCGATCACGTTTTCAGTTTCCGACACCGGCCCCGGCATTTCCAGCGAATTGCAGGCGAAGATTTGGGAGCCTTTCTTTACCACTCGGCAACGCGGGACGGGGCTGGGGCTGGCGATCGTGCGCAAGCGGATGCAGGAAGCGGGCGGGTCAGCTCGACTGGTCGCGTCCGGTAACGGCGGCGGAGCCAGGTTTGAATTAATAATTCCGGTAACGCGCCCCGCGTCGACTGGCGCGTGACAAGTAATACTCAATATCCGCATTTGACAGCCGCAGTGTGGCACACGATGCGCAAGCAAAACTCCTCGAAAAGTATTAAACTCATGAGGAGTAAAGATGAAGAACTTGCGTTTATTGATCGTCGACGACGAAGAGGCTTCGCGTTACGGAATCAGGCGCGCACTGGAAAGTTTCGGCTATGAGATCGCCGAGGCCGACAGCGCTGAAGCGGCGCGCGCCTTGATGACGAATGCGAAGTTTGACTTGCTGTTGCTGGACGTAAACCTGCCCGGCATCAGTGGTCTCGAATTTCTCGCGCAGCTTCAAACCGAGGCCGAGGACCCCACCGAATTACCTTTGGTAATTATCATCACTGCGCACGGTTCTGAGCGCATGGCGGTTCAGGCCGTGAAGAGCGGCGCCTACGATTACGTCTCAAAGCCTTTTGAGCTCGACGATCTACGACTGGTGGTCAAGAACGCCTTCGAGACGATCCAGCTTCGCCGTGAGAATCAATCGTTGCGGCGGCGCATTGAGATCGAAACTGCGCAGCGTGGCTCGCTGCTGGGAAATTCCAAAGCGATGCAGCAAGTGCGCGCGATGATCGACAAGGTCGCCGACACGGATGCGACGGTGCTGGTGCGCGGCGAATCAGGGACGGGCAAAGAGCTGGTCGCGCGCGAGTTGCATGACCGCAGCAGTACCCGCAGCCACGGCGCTTTCGTCGCGGTGAACTGTGCGGCGCTGCCGACTGAACTAATCGAATCTGAGCTGTTTGGCCACGAAAAGGGCGCATTTACGGGCGCTGCGGCCCGTCGCAAAGGCAAGTTCGAACAGGCAGATGGCGGCACCTTGTTCCTCGATGAGATAGGCGACATGAGCGCCAACGTGCAGGCAAAGCTTTTGCGCGCGCTCGAAGATCGGCGCATTGAAAGACTGGGCGGCGATGAATCGATTCCAGTCGACGTGCGCATCATCAGTGCGACGCACCGGGCCCTGGAAGAAGAAATCGACAAAGGAAATTTCCGCGCCGATCTATTTTATCGTTTGCGCGTGGTGACGATCGAAATTCCGCCGCTGCGTGAACGCCGTGAAGATCTTCCGACATTAGCCGCGGCCTTTGTGCGTCAGGCGGAAGAGCGGCACTCGTTGCCGGCGCGATCAGTTGGCCGCGATGCGCTGCGCAAGTTGATGGAGCATGACTGGCCGGGCAATGTGCGAGAATTGAAGAATGTCATCGAACGGGCCGCTATCATGTCAGAAGGCGACGAACTGAACGCCGTTGAAATCGACACGCCGGCTCCGAAAAAGACTGCGGGTGATATTTCCGCCAACGGTAATTTGATCGTGCCGTACACTTCTGATTTCCGCGATGACCGCCGCGAGTTTGAGCGCCGGTACATCGCCCGCTGCCTCGAAGAATCGGGCGGCAACGTGACGCGCGCGGCGTCGGTGCTGGGAATGCATCGACAGTCTTTGCAGCATAAATTGAGAGAGCTGGGCCTCGGCCGGCGTTACGTCGCGGTGGGCGGGTCCGATGCAGGAGAAGATTGACAGGTGA